>NZ_LBMZ01000098.1:0-45980 GCF_001005525.1 Acinetobacter sp. AG1
AAAAATTAAACAATATATTGAATTTTAATATTCTACTAAAAAATAGTAAAGCAAAAAAACTTTCCATGGTCCCACCTGCTTATTATTTTTCTTCTACATATATTGAACAAATGCATGGTTGGAATGAAATTTGGAATTCATTTAATAACCTAGGTCAATTTGATAAAAGAAATAGATTTGAATTATCAAAATATTTATGTGGCATTTTAAATAAAGATTATTATGAAAACAAAGAAGAGCAAAACTCGTACACACTAAAAAATATTGATATAAATAAAACAATTAGCGAACGTAATCTAGTAATTGATTATTTTAAGCAATCAGAAAGTTTAGATTCAAAAAATCAAATTCAAGATAAAATCTTTGAAACTTCCAGATCTGTTATTGATACTGAAAATAAAATTATTAATAAAAAAAATGATTACATCCAGATTTCTTCCCGAATTGCTGCAATTGAAAATGAAATAAATATTGTACAGTTAGCACTTGGTGAAATTGAATTAGACTATGAATTTTCGATTGAAAATATTGAAACTACTTCTATTCTTTGTCCGACTTGTGGTGTTGAACACAAAAACAACTTAGTAAATAGATTTTCATTAATAAATGATGAGAATAAGCTTTTAAAAAAATTAGAAAATCTTAATCTAGAAAAAAAAGGACTATTAGCCTCCAGTTATAAAATTAGTAATCAAATAACCTATTTGTATGAAAACATCGAAAATGCTTATTCAAAAAATAGTTTCAAAGAATACTTTAACAACTACTTTGTTAATAATTCTCTTTTACCCGAGTTGAACGAAAAAGTATTTAAAGATAATTCTAAAATAAAAAGCAACACAGAAGAAATAAGAAAAATCGGAAGAAAAAACAAGAAAATTGAAACTATTAATTTAAAAAACACCGAAGAAGAAATTGTTAGTTATTTTAACAGTTTATGTTCAGAACTCGATATAAAAATGTATTTAAAAGATAATCTATACGATATATTGAATTATAATAGTGGAGGTGCAAATCAAATTAAGGCAATGTTAGCAAAGAGACTTACTATTTTAAATGCAATAAATATGTATGGTGAACCAAGTACACCACCTTTCATTATTGATTCACCTAGACAACAAGATATTGATCCACCTAACTATCATAAAATGTTAGCTATATTGATTAAAAGTACACCAGAAAATGTTCAACTAATAATTGCAGCTGTTCAAAATACTTTTATTGATGAAATTAAAAGTAATTTTGAAGAAATACATTTGGAAGATACGCTTCTAAAACATGATGAATATGATCAAGCAAATTTTCTAATAACTCATAGCTGATCTTACATAAAATTTTCAATCTAAGTTCAAGCCCATCCCAATGATGGGCTTTTTTATGCATTATAAAAAGGTAATAACAACTTGCAATAAATTACCTTTTTGGTAATATTATCTCGTACACAACAAAAAAGCCCCTTCACTTTGGACGGAGACGGGGCTTTGCATTACAGCGAGATAAGTATGAAACAAAAGCCTATATCCAGTCAAACGTCAAACCGTTTAAATCAACACCCTACTGCTGCTGATCTACATGTCAGTACGCTTGAAATCATCAAAGCCAATCTAAAAGATGCGCTAAAACTATTCCCTATTCTACTGGTAGTTTTACTGCTTTGGGCTGTCCTCACCTTTGTCGTTTTCGGCATGTTTGGAGGATAAGCACATGACACATTTATCAACTGCGCATCGTAAAACTAAGCCTTATACACCATCACATATAAGCAAAAAACAACCGACAAGTTACGGCGTACAACGACTTGAAAGCCCTGTAAATACTGGGGTTTCAGCATCATATCAACAGGATACAACCAGTAAAATGGAGCCTGTCATGCAAACTAAAAGCTATAACACCCCATTCGCAGAATTCATTAAACGTGATGAATCTGGACGCTATCAGGTTCGCTTAGGGCCACAAATATTCTCAACCAACTACAAGTTGACTGACATCCGTATCGAGTCAGTACAAGGCAGCTTACCTGCAAGCGATCAGCTACTCAAAGCCAAACCGTGGATTCTTCGCAATCTAAAAGAAATCGTAACGAAACAACGTAAAAAAGAACGTGCGGTAATGTTCTCAAAAGAATGCTTCCAACGCACACCATATAGCGCAAATCAACGTATTGCATACCACAACGCAAAGTCGAATTAAGGATTAGATCATGACAGTATTCTTTAAAAAGGCTGAGCGTAAAAATGCAAAATTACGCTTGGCGATTGCTGGTCCTACAGGTTCAGGAAAAACATTTACAGCCTTATTACTTGCCAAAGGTATTGGCGGTCGTATCGCTGTCGCTGACACAGAAAATAGTAGTGCTGAACTCTACGATGATTTGGTTGAATTTGAACATGCCAACATTCAACCACCCTACACACCTGAAAAATTTATCTCAGTGATTAAAGCGGCTGAGAATGCAGGCTTTGATACATTAATTTTAGACAGCATCACACATGAATGGTCTGGCGTTGGCGGCTGTTTGGAAATGGTTGATCACCTTGCATCCACACTATTTAAAAATAATTCTTGGGGTGCTTGGAGTCAGGTAACACCTCAACACCGTAAATTTATTGATGCAATGCTTCAATCCAGTATCAATATTATCGTAACCATGCGCTCAAAAATGGAAACCATTCAAACCAATAACAATGGCAAAAAGAAAGTCGAAAAAATTGGGATGAAAGCAGAACAGCGTGATGGCATCGAATATGAATTTTCTACGGTACTGGATCTGACACATGACAATATTGCGGTTGCGACAAAAGACCGTACTCGCCTGTTTTTAGAACCACGCCAGTTAAATGAAAGTGACGGCGTTCTACTTAAACAATGGTTGCTCTCTGGATCTGCCAATGCGTGTATCAATGGAAATCAATATTTAGAGCTTGAGCACTTAATGCAAGAAGCAGGCATTGATATAGAGAAATACTGCATCAAACGTGGCTTTAATAGTCTGCATGATGTTCAACAACAAAAGTTTGATGAAACCTGCGCAGGTATTCAAGCCATCATTGAGCGGAACAAACAAGCTCATCAGGCAAATGAGAAACAACTACAAACGGAATCTGATTCACGCTTAGAGAATGACTACAAACTTGCTCTGCAAGATATTCAGAAAGCGCCAAACATTAATGCACTTAATAGACCTGCTGAATATTTCAGAGGGTCGAAATACGAACAAAATATTTTAAATGCCTGCCAAGCAAAGTCAGACATGGAGGGATGGTCAGCATGAGATTTAAATATTCCACCCTCACCCGAACACTGACTGTGTTCGGGGGCAACATGACTCATATTTATGACAACGTGAATGAGTCGGAAGTGACAGATCTGCTGGCCAATGCCAAGTTTAAAGAATCGATTTGGAGAAGTTAGATGTCACGCTTAACTAAATTAGATCGTATGTCACCAGAAGAAAAAACAGCCGAATCGAACCGCTTCTGGGCAGCTAATGATTCAGCTCAATTTCCACCTGAGACGGTTGCGATCGTGCTAGGTCTATCTTTATCTTGGTTGCAGAACAAAAGAACGAATGGTGGTGGTATCCCCTTTTTCAAACCCAATGGACGAAAGATCATCTATTACTTGAAAGCAGATGTAATTGATTACATTAACAAGAATAAGCTTAAACATACGGCGTAAAGGGGTTTTATACCCCTTTAAATTTATATCATAAATAGACTTTTCGAGTAGACCGTGAGTAGACCCGAAAAGTAGACTCAGAGTAGACTTTAGAAAAATTGCGATAGATTGTTAAATGTTGCGAAAAGTAGTAAATATGGATAATAGTGCAATTAAAACAGTAATTTAAGAGTGGAATTTGTTGCAAAAAGTGGTGAGGTGTTGCTATAAATTTTATTAGATTTTTTAATTATGAGTCCGCTGCTCTAACCAACTGAGCTATAGGCCCTAAACTTTGATCATATACCTGATATGAAAAATGCGACTAGATCTTAGTTAAATTTAACTTAAATTACAAGCAGATGATTTTATCAAATTACTAAAATAATGTTAAAAATCATAAACTGAGCTGATTCTATATGATCTTTACGGCTTGAGTAAAGATCATATAGCACTATTTTGATCATTAATAAGACATCTAAATTTATTTTGATCTGGTATTTTCGGATATGTATTTTCCTGAAAAGTCGTATTACACTGCTGCGACTCAAAACCTACGATGATAAACATGAGAAAAATTTTAGGAAAATCTATTTTTAAAGCAACAGGTTGGGAATACAAGGTTGATCCAACCATTTTAGAAAAGAAACAAATCATTATTGGATTTGAGCATACCTCAAACCTAGATACAATCCTCTCTCTGGCTTTATTTGAAATTTTAGAATTAAAAATACATACACTGATAAAAAAAGAACTATTCAAAGGTCCTCTCAAGCCTATTTTAGAAAAACTTGGTGGTATTCCTGTTGATCGGAAAGCCAACAAAGATATCGTGACTCAAATGGTTGATCTATTTAATCAAAATGATAATTTTAATTTGGTTATAGCCCCTGAAGCGACACGAGCAAAAGATGGTGAAGCGCGAAAACCAATTCGCACTGGTTTTTGGCATATTGCAAAAGCAGCTAACGTACCTATTATTTTGATGTATGCCAATGCACGCACAAAACAAGGTGGTATTTTAGGAAAAATCTATCCTACAGATTTACATAAAGATTTGGAACAAATCAAAGCTCTTTATGCCGAATATGATATTGATGTAAAAATTAACTAAATAGTCTGAACTATCTGATCATTTTTTGATGCTTAATCAAAATTTTAAATTTTGAATATGAGCTATGGCAGTTTTCAAGAAAACTATCGCTATGCTAATATTCACGCACTTTTTTGAGTTTTAATTTTTTGGAGTTACTTCCATGGCGGGTCATTCTAAATGGGCCAATATTAAGCATCGTAAAGCTAAACAAGATGCAAGTCGCGGTAAAGTTTTTACCAAATATATCCGTGAAATCGTAACCGCTTCTAGATTGGGCGGCCCAGATGCGGCGAGTAACCCTCGTTTACGTGCTGTTGTTGAAAAAGCACTTTCAGTGAATATGACACGCGACACGATTAATCGTGCAATTCAACGCGGCGCTGGCGGTGATGATAATGATGATTTAAAAGAAGTAACCTATGAAGGTTATGGCGTTGGTGGTGTTGCGGTTATCGTTGAAACCATGACAGACAACTTAAACCGTACTGTTCCAGATGTTCGCCATTGTTTTTCTAAAACCAATGGTAACTTGGGAACCAACGGTTCGGTGGCTTACCTGTTCACAAAACGTGGCGAAATTTCTTTTGAAGATGTTTCTTTAGAAGACAAAATCATGGAAGTTGCTTTAGAGGCAGGTGCTGATGACATCGAAATTGATGAAGATAGCATCTTAGTCATTACTAGCCCAGAAAGCTTTGGTGATGTTCAAGATGCACTTACCGCGGCAGGATTAAAATCTGACAATGCTGAAGTTGTGATGAGCCCATCGACTAAAGCTGAAATCAATGATATTGATCAAGCCAAACAAATCATGAAAATGATTGATATGCTTGAAGATCTTGATGATGTTCAAAACGTTTATACCAATGTTGAATTCTCTGAAGATGTATTAACGCAACTTGATGCTTAATTCATTCAGATCAGTAAAAAATGCATCTTTTTAGATGCATTTTTTATAACTTATTTAACAGTTTATAGCAGTTAAATACATTGTATTCTTTGATTACAAAACTAGAATGTAGTGCAACTACGCTGTCAATTTTACCAATACGGCGTAATAGAATTTCACTATAGTCATCCATATTGCGTGCCACTAATTCCAAAATAAAATCGGCACTCTGCCCCGTCACAAGAAAGGCATTGGTGACTTCTGGAATATCTTCGATTTCTTGCAGAAATTTATCAAAGGTTTCACTGTCATGTTTACTCAAAGAAACCTGTAAAAGAATATGTAAGCTAAAGCCGAGCTTATTAAAATTAATTTCTCGTTTGAGCTGTCCCATTACTTGGGATTCAATCAGGTTTTTAATGCGGCGATGTACCGAACTCACTGAAAGATTAATACGCTCTGAAAGCTCATTTAGATTGACATCTTCATGGGTCAAAATTTCAAGAATTTGTTTATCAAAACGATCCAATTCCATTCTACAGTTCTCACTCTGAATTTATGCTTTTATCGGAACTGCTCACTCAGTAATTTTTAAGGGTCAAGGGAAAACATTCGTTTAACTTTTGACGATGCTGCATGGATAACGCAAACATGATTCCGATAAACTTTTGGTTTATCTTTGTCTCAAAGCCGAAACAAGACCTTTTGAGCAACTGTTCAACTCATCTCCCAATAGTGAACAACTCGTTTCGATCCCTATCACACCCTGAAACATAAGATAGCAAAGCCTTTTTATAATTATTTCCCTCTTTTCAGTTTTTTTAAAGTAAATTTGGCAATAATTTCTAATATTTTCTGCTTAAAACGAATTTTCTTTTAATAATTAATTTTATTCACCGATAATTTTTTACTTTATTGACTATTTTGCTCTTTTCTTTCTCATAAAAAAGCCCCGATTACTTTCAATCAGGGCTTTGTCCATCAACAAATCTTATAAACCGCGCCAATCAACCCGTGCATTACGTTCAGTCGCATAAATACGCTGTACATATTGTCCAAGCGGTAAATCTAATAGATAGTCATGATATTCCTTTAATTCACCCGTGAATTGTTCAATATCATCATTTTCCAATTCCCACGGCGTACCTTTAATCACGAGTAAAGGTGCAAGAATTGAACAAACTGCTATATCAGCTAAACCTAGACGATCGCCAACCAAATAACGCCCTTGATTATCAATCAAGCGCTGATTGAGGTCAGTAATCAACTCGGTCATTCTCAATTTAGATTTTGCGACTTTCTCAGGATTTAACTTATAGTTTGAAGAAACTAAACTCTTTAAAATTGGTTTAGAAATTTTTTCAAACTGGCGTAAATAGCCTTGCTCACCCATCATAATTTCGAGTGGATGATCGCCAACAGATAATGCTTGCGCCAATGACCAACGTCGGACATGTACACCCAACTCACCCGATAATTTATCAATTTCTAAAGCTTGCTCACGTAACTGTTCATCACGTCTCAATAATGCATGTTCAGGATAAGTACTATCAAGATATAAAGCGATTTGTGTTGAATCAGCAACCCAGCGCTTATCATCTTTCAACATCGGCAATAGATATTGCCCAGATTTAAGATAGGTAAATGCGCGGTGAAAACCAGGAATTAAATTATGTGCCACATAGTCCAATTCCTTATGATCTAACAACCAGCGAGCTTTTTCACAATAATGAGACAAAGGAAATTGGTATAAAACCCGCATAAACTCTCCAAATTTATTTTTCTACTCGATCAAACCTAATGTTTGCTCTACTTTAGAAGTAAAAATGAATGATTACAATGTCGTTTTCGCTCTATCTTTTTTAATTTCGGCTAAATTTCTTTATATGTTTTTTGGTTGTAATTATTACTTTATTTCATAGAAATATTCTTTCTTGCATCATCATTAAATTCAAAATAATCACAAGTTATTGTTTTTTAATATCATTCAATATCTATTTTTACATTAATTTTCTCATAATAAATGCTTAACAATTATTATGATATCTAAACCAAAACTGATGGTTTAGTGGAAAAGTAAAACTTTTGTAAAGTTCCTCTTATCTATTAGAGGTGCTCACATGTCCAGTAATCAATCAGTGATTCAAGCTAAAACCCAACTGATTTCAAATGATCAGCAGGCCATTAATGCTGCCTATCAAGTTGCTGACTTTGCATTAGAAGAACGAAATAAACGAGACCAAAATCGTATTTTGCCAATCGAACAAATCAATCAGTTCAGTCAAAAAGGCTTAGGCGGTATTCGTATTCCAAAACAATATGGAGGTGCTTTTGTCTCCAATCGGACCTTGGCCCATGTATTTCGTATTTTAACTAAAGCCGATGCCAATGTCGGACAAATTCCACAAAACCAATTCGGCCTTTTAAATTTTATTAATATCACAGGTTCAGATGCACAAAAACAGTTTATCTATACTGAAATTCTTGCAGGTAAACGTATCGCCAATGGTGGGCCAGAGAAAAACTCGAGAGACACCAAAGCCATTCAAACCACGTTAAGGTTAGAAAATGGGCAATACTTTTTAAATGGAGAAAAGTTTTACTCCACAGGAACCAGCTTTGCAGACTGGTTAGCGATCCGCGCACTACATCCTGAAGGTTATACCGTATTGGTAATCGTTGATCGTCATGCCGAAGGCGTAGAAGTGATTAATGACTGGAATGGCTTTGGGCAACGGACTACAGCCAGTGGCACAGTTAAATTAAACAATGTTGAAGTTGATCCTGCTCTATTTTTTGATGAGCGCATTATTGCCGATACTCCCAATGTGCGCGGTGCGTATTCTCAGCTCTTACAAGTCGCCATTGATGTCGGTATTGCCGAAGCAGCCTTTGATGACAGCTTATCCAGCATTCGTAAAGCCCGCCCAATTATAGATTCAGGTGTAGAAAAAGCCAGTGAAGAGCATTACACCCTACAAGAAGTTGGCAAACTCAATATCTTGCTCGATGCAGCGATTTTATTACTGGATGATGCTGCCGAATATCTGGATGAACTTGATCAAATCGCTGAGATTTCTGCCGAGCAAGCCGCGCGTGCTTCTATTTTAGTAGCAGAAGCAAAGATCTATGCCAATGATGCTGCCCTGCATATCTCAGAGAAGCTACTCGAACTTGGTGGCAGCCGTGCCAGTCTGAGCCAACATAATCTCGATCAACACTGGCGCAATGCCCGTGTACATACCTTACATGATCCTGTGCGTTGGAAATTCCATGCCATCGGTGACTATTACCTCAATGGTACGCACCCTGCCCGCCATGCTTGGATTTAAGGAGTAAATCATGACCTCATACCAAGAATTACAAGGTTTTGCCAAAACCCATATTAAAGCAGCGCATATCATTCAAAGTGATGCAGAAGCACTGGACATTGCCACGCAACTCAGCCAACAGTTTAAACAAGCAGCGGTTGAACGCGATGCCAATCGAAACTTGCCATTTACTGAAATCGAAAGCTATAGCCAATCTGGTTTATGGGCGATTACCGTACCTAAACAGTATGGTGGTGCAGAGGTTTCCAGCCTCACTGTTGCCAAAGTCATTGCGCTGTTTAGCGGTGCGGATGGTTCGATTGGACAAATTCCACAAAATCACTTCTATGCATTGGAAGTATTGCGTAATACAGGCACAGAAGCGCAAAAGAAACGTCTCTATCAAGAAGTCTTACATGGTGCACGCTTTGGTAATGCGCTGGCTGAATTTAAAACCCGCACCTCAGCACATAAGCAAACTACCTTAATTCCAAGCGAAAACGGTTATCTCATTCAAGGAGAAAAGTTTTATTGCACAGGCAGCTTGTTTGCACATCGTATTCCAACCTTAGTAGTTGATGAAACGGGTAATGAGTTTCTGGCTTTTGTACAACGCGACAGTCAAGGACTTGAGCTGATTGATGACTGGTCTGGTTTTGGGCAACGCACCACGGGCAGCGGCACAGTTAAGTTTAATCAGGTCTTTGTTGCCAAAGAGGATGTGATTCCTTTTGATACTGCCTTTAAGCAACTGTCTTTAGTTGGCCCCTTTGCCCAGATCATGCATGCTGCGATTGAAGTCGGCATTGCCCGTGCTGCCTTTGAAGAAACACTGGAACATGTGCGTGTGGCGCGTCCTTGGATTGATGCCAATATTGAATCTGCGACGCAAGACCCCTTAACCCTATCAGAGCTGGGACGTGTCGCAACCGATGTCAAAGCCAGTGAACTTTTACTGAAACAAGCAGCTCGATCTGTAGATATCGCCAAACAGGATCTCAATGCGGAAACTTTAGCCAAAGCCTCAATTGATGTGGCCAAAGTGCGTGCGCATAGTACCGAAACAGCATTAAAAGCCTCATCAAAACTGATTGAGTTGGCAGGTAGTCGTGGCAGTCAACGTGCCGATGGTCTGGATCGACATTGGCGTAATGCACGGGTTCATACCCTGCACGATGCTGCACGTTGGAAATATTACTTCATCGGTAATTTTGTGTTGAATGGCATTCTGCCACCGCGTCGGGGGACATTGTAATGGGTCAAAATCTCCCGAAGAAAATTTTACTGAATGCCTTTGATATGAATTGTGTCGGTCATATCAATCATGGTTTGTGGACGCATCCTCGTGATCAATCACATCGCTTTAATGAACTGAGTTATTGGACTGAGTTAGCCCAAACGCTGGAGCAAGGTCTATTTGATGGTTTATTTTTGGCGGATATTACAGGGGTTTATGATGTCTATCAAAATGGGATTGATCTGACCCTAAAAGAGTCCATTCAACTGCCTAGCCATGACCCTTCTACCCTGATTTCGGCAATGGCCTTGGTCACACAAAATTTAAGCTTTGGTGTCACGGTCAATTTGAGCTATGAACAGCCCTATCAATTTGCACGGCGTTTTGCCAGTTTGGATCATTTAACTCAAGGTCGTTTAGGCTGGAATATCGTGACAGGCTATTTAGATAGTGCCGAACGTTTGATTGGGCAAAAAGGTTTAAAAGATCATGATGCGCGTTATGATCAGGCCGAGGAATTTTTACAGCTTTGCTATCAATACTGGGAAGGCTCTTGGGAAAATGACGCCTTAAAGAAAGATAAGCAACAGCGTATTTTTACCGATCCAAATAAAGTCCACTCGATCAATCATCAAGGCCAATATTACCAAAGCCAAGGGGTGTTTCAGGTTGCGCCTTCGGTTCAACGTACCCCAACACTCTTCCAAGCAGGTGCATCACCGAAAGGACTACAGTTTGCCACACGTCATGCGGAATGTATCTTTATTGGTGGTGATCAGCCTGAAAAAATTCGTCAGCAAGTTGATAAGATACGACTACAAGCACAGCAGCAAGGTCGAGATGAAGATGCGATTAAAATCTTTGTCGGCATTACCGTCGTTGTGGCTGAAACACATGAACTTGCTCAACAGAAACTGGCTGAATATCGCCAATATGCCAGCCCAGAAGCAGGTTTAGCCCATTATGCAAGTTCCGTCGGTATTGACCTTGCCAAGTTTGCAGATGATGAAGCGATTCCTTATCAAAAGAGCAATAGCATTGCCTCAGTCAATGAGAAGTTTAAAGAACAGCGCATCAGTAAGAATGACTTAAAAGCACAGCATGTTTTGGGTGGACGTTATCCGCTGATTGTCGGGAGTGCTACGGAAGTTGCGGAATATCTGATTGAGTTACTCGATCAAACCGGTATCGATGGTTTTAACCTGACTCGTACCGTTGCTCCAGAATCACACCATGATTTCATTCGACTGGTGATTCCAGAGTTACAGCAACGTGGACGTTATAAAACTGAATATGCAACGGGCTCACTGCGGAACAAACTGTTTGCTCAAGGCGATCATTTAGCCGCAAGCCACCCTGCTGATCAGTTCCGATGTAGAACGCATAACAACGCAGATGAGCGAAAAATAATTGAAGAAATTAGTGCTTAACATTTAAGAAAAGAATTGGAGAAATATATGGCTCAAACAGCCTCTAAAAAATGGTTGGGTATTGGCCTTGTCGTTGTTGTCGCAATTATTGCCTTATTGATTTGGAATAAACAAAGACACAGTAACAACAGTGAACTGGTGATTGGGATTAGTCCCTCTTTTGCACGCCCCTTACAAGTCGCTGCGGATGAAGCCAAACAGCAGGGTTTAAATGTCAAATTGGTCGAGTTTTCCGATTGGAATACGCCGAACATTACACTAAATCATGGTGATATTGATGCGAACTTTTTCCAGCATCAGCCCTTCTTGGACAATGCCATTAAAGAAACAGGCTTTAAATTAAAATCATTTGCGGCAGGTGCAGCATCGCATGTCGGACTGTATTCAAAAAAATATAAAAACTTTGATGAACTGCCAAATGGTGCAACAGTTGCCATTCCGAATGATCCTGTGAATCAAGGTCGTGCTTTATTGTTGTTGCAACAAGCCAAGCTGATTGAACTGAAAGACAGCAATAATCACCTTTCTGCACTGAAAGACATTACAGCGAATCCGAAGAACTTGAAATTTACCGAAGTTGAAGGCCCACAAACTGCACGTGCCATTGATGATGTTGATCTGGCGTTTGGCTATCCACATTACTTACGCTTGGCCAAAACGGCTGATCCTGAAAGTGCCTTATTGTTTGATGACAATACCAATAAGCGTTATGCGATTTTATTTGTGGTGCGTGATGATTATCAGGATAAAGACAGCAAACTACAGAAATTTGTCGAGATTTATCAAAACTCACCGAAAGTCAAAGCAGCCTTGGATAGCGATTTTGGTCCAACGTTGTGGTTCCCAGGCTGGAAATAAGGAGAACGATAATGGTGAGTTTTGGTTCACAAGTTGATTTTTCAGTTCCACATCTGAAAATCCGTGGTTTAAATAAGTTTTATGAGGTACAGGGCCAACGCTTACATGCATTAAAAGACATTAATGTGGATATTCCTAAAGCACAGATTGTCGGGATTATCGGAAAAAGTGGTGCAGGTAAATCCTCCCTGCTGCGTACCTTAAATGGTCTGGAGTCGATTGATACAGGCAGTATTTTGATTCATCAGCACAATATTGCTGAACTCAGTCATGCCGAGTTGATTAAAACTCGGCAGAAAATTGGCATGATTTTTCAGCATTTTAATTTAATGTCTGCAAAAACCGTATGGGAAAATGTGGCATTGCCGTTGCGCATTGCAGGTTATGACAAAGCTGATATAGAACAACGGGTCAATGATGTACTGACGCTGGTTGGCTTAGAGGCAAAGCAACATGATTACCCTGCTCAACTTTCTGGTGGGCAGAAACAACGTGTCGGTATTGCGCGTGCCTTGGTTTCTCAACCTGAAATCCTGCTCTGTGATGAGGCGACCTCAGCACTGGACCCTGAAAGCACCGCTAATATTTTGGCCTTACTCAAACAGATTAATCAAGATTTGGGATTAACTATCGTTTTGATCACCCATGAAATGCAGGTTATCCAAGAGATTTGCGATCAGGTGATTGTAATTGATCAAGGTGAAATTGTTGAAGCTGGGCAAGTCTGGTCGGTATTTTCCAATCCACAACAACAGATCACTCAGGAATTACTCAATTTTGAGCAGGTAAATTTACCTTTTGAACTGAGCCCAACCATTCTGCCTGAGAGTACCCATCAGATTTTAAAGCTGAAATATGTCAGTGAGTCGAAATCGGTGCCTGATCTATATGAACTACTGGATGGATTTAACAGTCCAGTTCAGGTCTATCACAGTCAGATAGATACCATTCAACAGCGAACCATTGGTTCACTGGTGATTGGAATTCGTAATCTCGACTTTGATCTAAACCACTCACAATCTGAAAAACATCCTGCAATAACACAACTTGAGGTGATCGGTTATGTACAATCAACTCATTGATCTATTACTCACAGGTACGACCGATACTTTAATCATGGTCGGTGTCTCTGCGATTCTCGCCTTTTTGATTGGTCTGCCAATTGCCTTGATTCTGGTCAGTACCGCAGATTTTGGGATTTATCCTTCAAAGAAAATTAATCAGCCTTTGGGCTGGGTCATTAACATCACTCGCTCCGTGCCCTTCTTGATTTTAATGGTTGCTTTGATTCCATTTACCCGTTGGATCGTCGGCACCAGTTATGGGGTCTTGGCTGCGATTGTGCCCTTAACCATCGCCGCAATTCCGTTCTTCGCCCGTATTGCCGAAGTCAGCCTACGTGAAGTCGATCAAGGTCTGATTGAAGCAGCACAAGCGATGGGCTGTAATCGTAAACAGATTCTTTGGCATGTATTGCTTCCTGAAGCTTTACCGGGGATTGTCGCAGGTTTTACCGTGACCATTGTCACCATGATCAGTTCCTCTGCCATCGCAGGTGCGATTGGTGCAGGTGGACTCGGTGATATTGCCTATCGTTACGGCTATCAACGTTTTGATATGGAAGTCATGCTGGCGGTAATTTTAGTGCTGATTGTTTTGGTGATGTTGGTACAAGTCACAGGCGATAATATTGCCAAACAACTGGATAAACGCAAAGTTTAAGTCCCAAATAAAAATCCGCACGCGCCATGACCTGACTTTGTCATGGCTTTCATGTAAAATCAGCAGCAATTTTTAAATAACACATTTGTGAGTGGTTTCATGGGTTTTAATTGCGGTATTGTTGGTCTGCCAAACGTAGGTAAATCTACATTATTTAATGCATTAACAAAGGCAGCGATTGCGGCTGAAAACTTTCCGTTCTGTACCATTGAACCAAACACAGGCATTGTCCCTGTTCCAGATCCACGTCTAGATAAACTTACAGCGATTGTTAAACCGCAACGTGTTATTCCAACTACGATGGAATTTGTTGATATCGCAGGTTTGGTTGCTGGTGCATCTAAAGGTGAAGGTTTGGGTAACCAATTCCTTGCCAACATCCGTGAAACTGATGCAATTGCACACGTAGTACGTTGTTTTGAAGATGAAAACGTGATTCACGTAAATGGTAAAATTGATCCATTAGATGACATCGCAACTATTAACACTGAACTTGCTCTTGCTGATCTTGATACCGTTGCAAAAGCATTATTACGCTTAACTAAAGCGGCGAAAGGTGGCGATAAAGACGCGATTGCAACCAAAGCAGCTTTAGAAAAAATTCAACCATTATTAGATGAAGGCAAACCAGCACGTGCCGCTGACCTTTCTGATGACGAACGTAAAGCGGTTCGCGGTTTTGGTTTAATGACACTTAAACCAACCATGTATATTGCTAACGTTGCAGAAGATGGTTTTGAAAATAATCCACACCTTGATGCAGTAAAAAAACTTGCTGCTGAAGAAAATGCGATTGTTGTACCACTTTGCAACCAGATCGAAGCTGAAATTTCATTATTAGAAGATGAAGATCGCGCTGAATTCTTGGAAGCGATGGGCATGGAAGAACCAGGCTTAAACGTCGTGATTCGTGCAGGTTATAGCTTACTTGGCTTACAAACTTACTTCACTGCGGGCGTACAAGAAGTTCGTGCTTGGACGGTTAAAGTTGGTGCGACTGCGCCACAAGCGGCTGGTGTGATTCATACTGACTTCGAAAAAGGCTTTATCCGTGCTGAATGTGTTGCTTATGATGACTTCATTCAATACAACGGTGAAAGCGGTGCCAAAGAAGCAGGTAAATGGCGTCTAGAAGGTAAAACTTACGTCGTTCAAGACGGTGACGTATTACACTTCCGCTTTAACGTATAATTATTCACATTAAGGCGCTATGGAAAGAACCTTAGAACGATTATTCGCTCATAATCCAGCAATACGACGGTTGTTAATTATACTTATTACCACCGTGCTTGGGATAATTGACTTGGTAACAGGTTATGAATACTCGTTCTCTGTGTTTTACCTACTGCCTGTATCAATTGCAGCATGGTACGACCATGCTAAAGTTACCGTAGTTACAATTTTACTATCAGCAATTACATGGTTATTTGCTGATATTAATGCAGGTCATCTGTATTCAAACCCTATCATTCCCTTTTGGAATACGATCGTTCGTCTAGGTTTGTTCTCAATCGTTGCTTTCTTGCTCATAAATGTTAGAAGAAACTGGCAAGAAATGAAAAATTTAGCAATGAAAGATCAGCTCACCTCTCTCGATAATAGCCGTGCTCTCGATATTGAATATCGTATTTTGCGTAAATTAAACTTTCGTAAACAGTCGCTGTTTGCCGTTGGAATTATTGATCTCGACGGTTTTAAAGCAGTGAATGATACTCATGGACATCATCGTGGTGACGAAGTTTTATTGCAATTTTCACAAGTTCTAAAAAAATCATGTCGTTCTTCAGACATTGTTGCCCGTTTAGGTGGTGATGAGTTTGCAATTATTTTATTAGATATTGATGAAACCCAAGCATATCTTTGTGATCATCACTTACGAACATCATTTGCAGAAAGTGGCTTAAATCAAAAATATGGCGTCGATTTTAGTATGGGTTTAGCCATTTTATCTGAATTGCCAGAAAACCTAGAAGATGCAACCAAGACAGCAGATCAGCTCATGTATCAATCAAAATCTTTAGGTAAATCACAAACCACGATTCAATCATTTATTTGACCCATTGCGTTGGTGTACAAGCTGTGATCTTTTTAAATATTCGAATAAAGAAACTCACATTTTCATAGCCCACTTCATAAGCAATTTGCTGAATATTCATATCTGTGTTTAATAATAACTTCTTGGCTTTATCAACTCTCACCTGTTGCAAATATTGATTGGGAGAAATCTGCGTCGCCAATTGAAAACGCCGTTTTAAATTCCGCTCACTAAAATTAAATTGCTGGGCCAGATCGGCAATCTTGTTTTCTGCAGCACATGGCAGCTTAGCGCAACCTGAACGATTAGCCCAATATGCGGATGCAGAATTACATTTGATTGAAGCATGTGGGCATGTTCCCCATCGAGAAAAACCGCAACTGATTGTTCAAACCATCAGGGAATTTGTTGCAATCTACACATAAAATGACACTAAAAATCAGTCATCTCATCTTACTGATTTTTTAATAATTTCTGTAATTGTTTAGTCACATGCGCTCTTGCCTTCTTCTGTTTAAAAATCGTCGGGATATGTAACAAAAAGAAAGAGTGGCGATATTTTTTATGATCACGTAAATCTTCTTGTAAATAATCATAGAGATCTATCGCCGCTTCAAGATGAAATGCCCATAGCGCTTGTTGTCTATACATCACCACATAATAGGCATCATTCGGCCAATTCAGTTCATGTTTTTGACGACAATCACAAGATTCACACACCACTCCGCCTTTATTCATTGAAGAATAAGGCACAGACCATTTTTGTACATCATAGGTCTCAGGTAAATCGCGAATCTGCTGAAGATCAACCGATAAATTAGGATAGTAAAAAGCAGCATTCCAATAACCACCACAACTATCCTGAAAACGCTGATATTCAAAATCTGGATGTTGCTGAAAATAATCGATGTCTTTTTTGAGCTGAATCTTAGCAAATCGAGCAAATTCAAAATTCGCTTTGCGCTGACATGATGGACATTTAATGCTTAACTTGTGCGGTAGTGACCAATATTCGTAAAGTCCTGTCATTTGCTTTTAAATATAAATCTTGGGTTAAAGGCCATTCAGCATAACAAGCTGATCGCACATTTTAAATAATCTATTTATTGCAATAAAAAACCGAAATCTAAATGATCTCGGTTCTTTTAAAATTATCTGGGCTTAAGATGCAGTTTGGACTTTCATATCCATTGCGGCACGTTTGCTTTCCGCTTCTTTCAAAATACGTTGATGTAATGGTTTACGGAAACCCAGTAAGAATACGAACTCAGCTAAAACGAACAATGGACCAATTGCCAAACCAATCAGATCATCAACAAATGCAGGTTTTTTCTTTTCAAAATAATGTCCTACAAACTGAAAAACCCAGCCTACAACAAAAATACCAACACTTGCACCTAACCAACTCCACATGGATAAAGCCGCAACTTTTAAAGCTAGAGGATAAGCCAACACCAATAAGATCAGCATCAATGCACCAAACAACTTATCAAGTGTAAGATAATAAATACTACTTAAAACAATCAGTATCATAGCTAAGGTTATAGAGAAACCAGAGATTTCTATACCTGCTCGTGCGGTTAAACATAAGATAGAGAAAACGATTAAAGGAATGCCTACAAAATGAGTCATAATATTATTTCGATCTAAATGGTAAGCAGCATACTGACTGAGTTGTCGTTCCAAATTTGTCATTGCTCATTCCTCATATATTTAGTTTATGCTGTTAATCTATAAGAAATGAGTATGTGAAATTGTCATATAGTTGACAAATGGATTTATTTTTAACAAAGGAAATGTTGTGTTAGATGCAATTTATATTAAACATTTACATCAAAATGCTTGGTTCAGTCACCTAGATTTACCATTTAAAAACTTCATAATCGAGCACGGAAAAAAATATAACATAGAAAAAAATGCTGCCGTATTTCACGCTCAAGACCCTTTTGATGGTGTTTATGGTGTGCTTGAAGGATCGATTAGTTTGGGATACATTGATGTGAATGGGAATGAAGCAATTGCTGCGATTGCTGAACCCGTTATGTGGTTTGGAGAAATTTCTCTTATTGACCAGCAACCACGCTCTCATGATGCTATTGCACTCAAGAAAAGTGTCGTTTTACAAATTCCAGCACAACCACTTAAAGCATTTCTACTGCAAAATCCCTATTACTGGTATTACTTTGCTTTGCTTACCAGTCAAAAACTCCGTTATGTCTTTTTAGAACAAATTGCAATTCAGACTCAAAGTATCAGCCAGCGTCTTGCACAACGTTTATTATTTATTCTTGAAGGCTATGGCAATCGCTCTTGTATCCAAGATTTCAATATTCAAATTTCACAAGATCAACTTGCTAATATGCTAACAATCTCAAGACAAACCGTTAATCAAGAATTAAATCTATTTGAAAAACAAGGAATCATACAACTTGGTTTTAAAAAAATTGAGGTGATTGATATTGAAAAGTTAAAGAAAGTCGCTGCTGTCGGTTATCTAAAGCAATAAAGTGTTACGGCGATAGTATGATCTTATTTAGAAAATTAGATCATCTATTATGCAATATCCACTTAATCTTAAACATAAATTAAAAGATAAACTCTCGCTATAAAACACTACGCTTCCATTTAAATTATTCACAAAATCATTCTGCTTTGTTGTTAAAAACTCGTCTAAATTAATCCTAAGCACTATCGCTTACCTGATTCAGATGACAATTATGAAAAAAGTCGCAACAATTCTAACAGCAGGCTTGTTCACCGTATTAAGCGCAAGTGCATTTGCCTGCCCGAAAGGAACTCAATTACAGGGTGGCACAGGACCAAATCATAAAGGTGGCAAGTGCGTAGCAGCAAATGTCGTAAAAACCAAAAAAGAAACCACGAAAGCAAAAGATACAATGAAACATGACACCATGAAAATGTCATCGGACACTAAAAAAGCAGCAACGACATCAACCACACAAATCAAGCAGGAAGCCGCAAAAACAGGAAAAACGTCATAACCCAAACTCATGATAGCTTTAACCAGCTGAAGCGAGATTTATCATCTCGCTTTTTTATTGAAATCACATCATTTTTAAGCTTAAAATTAGAATAAATTCCAAATTAGATGACTTCAATGTAAAGCTTTGACAAATTTCATTTTTTTCACAATTTTGTTTGCCTGACGAAATTGTTCATTGGTAGGCAAACGATCATCAACCAAGAAAAACCATAATTTTTGATCTGAAATAGGTCTATAAATCCCTTGTATAACCTTCGCTGGCTGTCCATCAATCATGATGCCTAAACCAATTAATTGATTAAATAGACCTTGATCTTGACTTGCTATATTCCTGTTGACCAACTGATTATACTTTTTCTGAGCAGAAGCTGAAATTTCGATTTCAACCACTGCCCTACCTTCAACAAGAATAGCCTTGGCATTCACTAGCTCATTGGCAGTAAAGAAGGGCGACAGGCTAACAAATCTAAATGAACTATCATTTAAAAAATGTACAGGCTTCGTATTCGGCATTTTCACCTGATACGTAAGATGAAAATCTACTTGGGCATAACTGGTGTTTATTCCCAACAGACCAAATAGAATCAAGAAAACGGATAAGATACGAAGATACATTTTTCACTCTTATTTAGGTGAGGTATTGCCTAAAGCTGGATTATCAATTGCATCTTTACACTGTGCCTTGTCTCGTTCGTAGTCAGCTTGCTTTTGCGTTGACGAACTCACATTATCTTTGACATCTCTTGCCCAAGTATCCAGACTGGTTAATGCTTTACGGCATAGCGCATATTTTCCTTCAGTCACAGAATCCGTCATTTTGACATTAATTCGCCAATCGGTACTGAGTTGTCGTAATGGTTTTCTGACTTTATCTTCGATCTCAGCAGATTGTTTATTGTATACAATTGGATCAATTTCATTAATGAGCTTCCAAGCAGCTTGTGCGTAACTTGTTGCATCATTATTAAGTTTGGGAGCTGCTTTAATTTCCACTTTTTTTTCTGGCTGATTGCTTGAATGATCACATGCAGTCAATAAAAGGCTGCTAAACAACATTATTGTCGCTACATGAGTTTTTGTATTAAACATATCAAATCGCCAATGGAACATTTGCGCATTATGCTAGTCAATTCAGCAACAATACTCAATCGTTGTTACTTATTTATCCCATAGAACAATCTACGTTCTAAAGAATTGATTTAATGCCAATATCATTTAAAGTGGTGAAATAAAAATATCATGTGAATCAAAATTTCTAATCTTAATTTTGGAATAACTTATTTATGTCTCAAATCAAAATTTATGCACTACATCAAACGATTCAACAATTTAGAAGTCAATTGTCAGATGCTATTCACCAAGCACTGGTCACAAGCCTCGATTATCCTGTAGAAAAAAAGTTTCAGCGCTTTATTGCTTTAGCCCCAGAAGATTTTATATATCCAAATGATCGCAGTGAAGAATATTTGATTATTGAAATTTCAATGTTTGAGGGGCGAACAACTTCGGCAAAAAAACAATTCATTCAATCAATTTTTTCTAATATTCAGCAGCAATGTGGTATTTCCCCACAAGATATTGAAATTACAATTTTTGAAACCCCAAAATCAAATTGGGGAATCCGTGGTCAAAATGCAGATGAATTACGACTTAACTATCAAGTCAATGTCTAAACAGATCAACACGATGATAAGTCATATTTTTTGTCTAACAAAACCTTGTTTTTTTGTATCAGGCAAGCTTAATTCATCAAAAAGTTCTGCTATGCTTAACCACAAATTACTCAGGATAGGATTACACGCATGAGCGTCACTCTTGGAACTCCACTTCAATCTTCTGCATTTAAGGTTTTACTGTTAGGTTCTGGGGAGCTAGGTAAAGAGGTTGTGATTTCTTTACAACGCTTAGGTGTCGAAGTTCATGCCGCAGATCGTTATGATCATGCACCAGCCATGCAAGTTGCACATTTTTCTTATACATTGAATATGGCTGATCCAACTGAATTAAAACAACTCATTGAAACAATTAAACCCAATTTGATTGTTCCTGAAATTGAGGCGATTGCAACTGAAGTGCTTGTAGAAATTGAACAAAGCCAAACAGCAACCGTTATTCCTTCAGCTAAAGCAGTCAATCTCACAATGAACCGCGAAGGAATTCGTCGTTTAGCTGCTGAAGAACTCGGTCTACCAACATCCGCTTATCGCTTTGCCAGTACTTTAGAAAGTTTCCGCGCGGCATGTGATGACATTGGTTATCCAAACTTTGTAAAGCCAGTGATGTCCTCATCAGGTAAAGGTCAGTCTCGCGTTAAAAGCTTTGATGAAGTTGATGCCGCTTGGGAATATGCGATGCAAGGCGGTCGTGTTAATCAAGGTACAGTGATTATCGAATCACAAATTGATTTTGATTTTGAAATCACCTTATTAACAGTTCGTGCAAAAAATCCTAAGACTGGCGAAATCGAAACCCATTTCTGTGATCCGATTGGACACCGTCAAGATGCGGGTGACTATGTCGAAAGCTGGCAACCTCAACCAATGACTGCTGCTGCCTTACAAGAAGCTAAACGTATCGCACACAAAGCAACAACTGCATTAGGTGGCTGTGGTATCTTTGGTGTAGAGCTATTTATCAAAGGCGATAAAGTTTGGTTCAGTGAAGTTTCCCCTCGCCCACATGATACGGGTCTCGTAACTTTAGCTTCTCAATTCCAAAGCGAATTTGAATTGCATGCCCGTGCTATTTTAGGTTTACCTGTTAATACAGCTCGCCATAGTACTGCGGCAAGTGCCGTGATTTATGCAGGTGTAGATGCGAATAACCTCAGCTTTGATGGCTTGAATCTTGCTTTAGCCAATCCGAATACTGACTTACGTTTATTTGGTAAACCTGAAGGTTTTAAACCTCGCCGTATGGGAGTTGCAACAGCACGGGCTGAAACAACAGACCAAGCACGTGAATTAGCGCAACAAGCTGCTGACCAAGTGAGCGTACACACAAACTCTTAACTTAAATTGAGTAGACCCATTTTCATGATCAATACATCTCCTTTGCTGAACTATGTCACCAGTCATCATGATATTAAAGC
Source organism: Acinetobacter sp. AG1 (assembly GCF_001005525.1). Taxonomy (NCBI): domain Bacteria; kingdom Pseudomonadati; phylum Pseudomonadota; class Gammaproteobacteria; order Moraxellales; family Moraxellaceae; genus Acinetobacter; species Acinetobacter sp. AG1. The sequence continues at coordinate 22,331 of NZ_LBMZ01000098.1, forward strand.
CATTAATCAATGGCGAACAGATGTAGAAAAGCAATTACAAGAGAGTTATGAAAATGGGCAAGCTATTCGTGAAGTGATTAAGGCTCGTTCCAACTCAATTGATGAGGCCTTAGTCTTTTTATGGAATCATGCTGAATTAAATAAAACTGAATTAGGTTTATTTGCGGTCGGAGGATATGGTCGTCGCGAAATGCTGCCATATTCCGATACTGACATCATGATTTTATCTGAAGATGAAATCAGTGAAGAACAAGAAAAACTGATCTCAACTTTTATTTCATCCTTATGGGATGTTGGTAATTTTAAACCTGGAATTAGCGTTCGTACGATTCAAAACTGTGTTGAACAAGCAGCAAATGATTTAACTGTTGCTTCAACTTTAATCGAGGCACGTTTAATTACAGGCAATGAACAACTGGCTAAATGGCCACGTCGTATTGTCGCCCAAACATGGACAGATAAAACGTTCTATGATGCCAAAATGGCGGAACAGACCAAGCGCTATGCTCAACACAATAATACTGAAAGCAATTTAGAACCAGATATCAAAAATGCACCTGGCGGTATTCGTGATATTAATCAAATTGGTTGGATTGCCAAACGTCACTTCCGTGTCAATCGTATTTATGATTTAGTTCACTTAGGCTTTATTACTGAATTTGAATTAGGTGTACTGGAAGAAGCTGAAAGTTTCTTATGGGAGATTAGAACCCATTTGCATCGTATCGCAAAACGAGATGAGAATCGCTTATTATTTGAATATCAAAGAGATATAGCAGCAAAATTTGGTTATGTTCGCGAAGAAGGTCAACCTGTGAACTTTGCAGTTGAACAATTCATGAAGCGTTATTATCGAACAGCGCAACAAGTTTCAACACTGAATGAGATGTTACTTGCTTACTTCAATGAATCAGTCATTACTCCTCGTCTGCCAGATTATGAACGCCAAATTATCGACATTAATGACCGCTTTAAAATTGTAGACGGCAAACTCGCTGTTCAGCATCACAAAGTATTTTCTGAAGAACCGAGTGCAATTTTAGAACTATTCTATCTGTTAGCCAATCGACCAGAAATTACAGGTATTCGTGCTCGTACCTTGCGTCTTCTTGTGCTCGCAGCAAAACGAATTGATCAACGTTTCAGGGATAATCCAGAACATCAAGCATTATTCATGTCAATTATTCGCTCGCCGCATTTATATGACACGATGGTGGCGATGAAACGTTATGGTGTACTAGGGAACTACATTCCTTCGTTTGGACAGATTACAGGATTAATGCAGTACGATCTGTTCCATATCTACACAGTAGATGCACATACGTTGTTATTGCTCAGAAACTTAAGTCGCTTTAAAGAACCTGAATTCGCTAAAGAATTCCCAGTGGTGAGTTCAGTATTCCAACGTATTGCGCGTCACGATATTGTCTATATGGCAGCAATTTTCCATGATATTGCGAAAGGTCGTGGCGGTGATCATAGTGAATTAGGGGCATTAGATGCCATCGAGTTCTGTCGCACGCATGGTTTTACTGAACGTGAATGTAAACTTGTAGCATGGTTGATTAACAATCATCTACTCATGTCCCTTACTGCACAGAAAAAAGATATTTCTGATCCAGATGAAGTCAAAGAGTTTGCCGAAAAAGTCGGTGACATGGAACATTTGGACTATCTATACACTTTAACGGTCGCTGATATTAATGCCACGAATCCTAAACTTTGGAATACGTGGCGTGCTTCCCTTATGCGCCAGTTGTATACCTATGCACGAGATGTTATTCGTTCAGGCTTAGGTCGTCCTGTTGACTATCAAATGTTAATTGAAGACACCAAATTTGCTGCCAGTGAATTATTGGTTAATGACTTCTCTCTCGCTGAAGTCGAAAAAGTTTGGCAAGAACTCGGTGATGAATACTTCGTTAAAGAATCAGCCAATGAAATTGCATGGCATACTCAAGCGATTTTACAGCATGGCGATAACCCAGAGCCTTTGGTTTTATTACGCGCACATCGAAATGCTGCGGATGACGCCGTTCAAATCTTTATTTACACCCGTGATCAACCGAACTTATTTGCAACAACGGTTGCTGTCTTAGACCGCATGAATCTTGATGTTCAAGATGCAAGAATTATTACTGCAACTACATCATTTAGTTTAGATACGTATTTAGTTCTTGATCGTTTTGGTACATTACTGACTGATCCAGAGCGTGAACGCAAAGTCAAAGCTGCGCTTGTAGATGCGCTCAGCCATTCAGATCAATATCCGGGCATTATGCAACGCCGTATTCCACGCCATTTACGTCATTTCGATGTGCAAAACACCGTGGATATCGTACTCAACCCTACTTTACAGCAACATATGGTTGAAATCTCGACACTCGATCAACCTGGTCTATTAGCTCGGATTGGCGCATTGTTTATGCTACAAGGATTGGATATTCACTCTGCTAGAATTGCAACACTGGGTGAAAGAGCAGAAGATATTTTCTTTGTGACCAAGAAAAACGGTATATTACTCACCCATGAAGAGGTGAAAGCTTTTGCGGAAACGCTTAAAGCAGCTTTAGATGAAGCATCGAATCAAATTTGTAATCCATCTTAAAATCCCCTGAATCCCCCTTGGGTATGATGATCATGTCGTATCTTTGGGGACTTATAACGCTTATTTTGGGTAATTGTTTAAATGAACTCCAGCTTGTCTTTATTGCATCCCTATCCTTTTGAAAAGTTAAATCAACTTTTTAAAGATGTGCAACCTGCCAATTTACCATTGATTCCATTATCAATTGGTGAACCAAAACATCCTGCACCAGAGTTCGTTAAACAAGCAATCATTGATAATTTTGCACATTTATCGACTTACCCTAATAGTAAAGGGCAACCTGAACTGCGCCAAAGTATTGCACAATGGCTTAGTAATCGTTTCAAACTGAATCATATTAGTGCAGAAGAACATATTTTGCCTGTTTCTGGTACACGTGAAGGTATCTTTTCTTTTGTGCAAGCCTTAATTAAACGCGAAGATGCACCGTACATCGTGATGCCAAATCCGTTCTATCAAATTTATGAAGGTGCTGCATTATTGGCAGGTGCAAAGCCTTACTTTATCAACTGCACCGAGGAAAATGCTTATTTAGGCGACTTTGATGCCGTTCCTGCAGAAGTATGGGAAAATACAGCATTATTATTCGTTTGCACACCAGGTAATCCAACAGGTACTGTACTTTCAAAAGAGCAATTCAAAAAGTTGATTGCACTTTCTGATCAATATGGTTTTGTGATTGCTTCTGATGAATGTTATTCAGAGTTATGGTTTGATGAAGCACCGATTGGGCTTTTAGAAGTTTGTGCTGAAATAGGACGTGATGATTATAAAAATTGTATCGTGTTCCATTCCCTTTCTAAACGTTCAAACCTCCCGGGTATGCGTTCTGGTTTCGTTGCGGGTGATGCAGCATTATTAAAACCTTATTTACAATATCGTACCTATCACGGCGCTGCGATGCCTGTTCAACATCAATTGGCTTCGATTGCGGCATGGAATGATGAGACACATGTAGAAGAAAATCGTCAACAATACCGTGCTAAATTTGATTTATTCCAAACAGAATTAGGACATTTGCTACCGTTACAAAAACCTGATGCAGGTTTTTATTATTGGTTGAAAGTTGATAATGATGAAACTTTTGCAAAAATGTTGATGGAAAAAGCCCATATTAAGGTGTTACCAGGTCGCTATTTATCTCGTGATACCGAACAAGGTAATCCGGGCGAAGGACACGTTCGGATGGCACTAGTCGCAGATTTAGCACAGTGTGAAGAAGTGGTAAAACGACTAAAAGCAATTCTTTAATCAATAAAATATCTGAAGAATCTATGCCAAAGTATAGATTCTTCAGCAACTTATGAAAGCTGTCCAATCAGCAATATGGTGGCAATCAAAATCATTAAGCTCCCCGAAATACGACTGACTATTTTTACAGCTTGAGGTCGTGTACTTAATAATTTCTTCGCTGCGATTCCAACCAAAATATAAACTACAGCACAACTTAGCAAATGAATCATTCCTAACACAATAATTTGTGCTGTTGGGGAAAGTGCGACTTTAGGATGGATAAATGGAGGTAATAAAGCGAAGAATAACAACAGCACTTTAGGGTTTAATCCACTAATCCCCACGCCCTTAATTAGCCATGATTGAGCAGATTCAAGTGACTGATTTTGTTTAGTCTCATTTGAAATCACCGCGGGGCGAATCAATAGACTTATGCCCATCCAAAATAAGTAACAAGCACCTACAATCGTCATGGTACTTAAAAGAATTGGATAATGATTAAGCAAAGTGCCAACTCCAGCCGCAACACATAAAATAGCCATGAAGTGTCCCAACACCAAGCCCATCACCGCTGTCATAACAAACTGCCCTTTTATGCCAGCTAGAATCGCATAAGCCCAATCTGCACCCGGTGTTAAAACAAATAAAATTGAAACACACCAAAAAGCAAAAATTACACTTAGATCCATATCAGACACCTACTCGCCATCATTATTATTTTTCACCATTTGGTGAAAATAGAATTGAGAGAATAGGCTTTAATGCTTAAAATGTTATTCCAAATGTTTGCTTGTTTTCAAAACTAAAAGGTAGATTATTCCAAATGGATCGCATTGATAAGAAAATTATTGCTGAACTACAAGCAAATGGACGATTATCTATCACCGAATTGGCTGAAAGAATAGGCTTAAGTCTATCGCCTTGCCATCGCCGAGTGAAAGCTTTAGAAGAATCTGGGGTCATTAAAGGCTATCATGCCGACCTTGAAGCGTCTCAAATTGGCTTTAATTTTGCGGCAATTATTTTTGTGACTTTAAAAGATGGTGATAAGCGGGCTTTGTCTAGCTTTGAAGAAAAGGTCAGTGAAATTGCAAATGTGATTCAAGCACAGCGACTGTTTGGCAATCCTGATTATTTGTTGCATGTGGTGACCAAAGATCTAGCAAGTTTTCAAAAACTTTATGACGACAGTCTGTCTGCTTTACCGAATGTACAGCGCCTTACCTCCACAATTGTAATGAAAAGCGTGGTGACTAATCGCTTACTTCCTTTATAGCAATCTGAAATTATAGCGAGTGATCACTTTATAAGCCGTATCCTATTATATTGTGTTGAAACTCGCCCTTTATTAATTTTTTCATCTGTCAGTTTACTATTGACCATCTGTTGAAATCTTCGTCTATACTTAGGCCATCAATATTTGGCGATTATGGAAAGATGGCTTCTCAAACTCCCCAGAAAACTAAGAAAAAAATTTGGTTTATTTTAGCGATCATTGTTGTTTTTTTAATTATTGCAGTCATGTTTTGGCAAACAAATAAAGCCAAAAGCTCAGCAAATATAGAAAAGCGCAAAGGGGCAAATTCAGCAGAACAAAAAGCAGCACTGACGGTGACGGTTGTTCAACCTGAACAGCAAAATTGGAAACAAAGCTTTACCGCAAATGGAAATATTGCAGCTTGGCAAGAAGTTGTCATTGGGAGCGAGCTATCAGGTCAACGGCTTACTCGCGTCAATGTGAATGTTGGTGATGAGGTAAAACGCGGTCAAGTTTTAGCTGAAATTAACAGTGAAACAATACGTGCTGACCTCGCAGCAGCTCAGGCAAGTTATGCCGAAGCACAAGCTGTTTTAGCTGATGCGATTACCAATAACAAACGTATTCAACAGCTTAAAAATACGGGTGCAATTTCTGCTCAAGAATCCACGCAATATCAAACCTCGCAAGCGACTGCACAAGCTCGTCTTGATGCAGCCAAAGCTCAAATTGAAAGTAATCAATTACGCTTAGCTCAAACTCAAGTGGTTTCACCTGATAATGGTGTTATTTCAGCACGAACTGCCACGGTTGGATCTTTAGCACAAACAGGGCAAGAATTATTCCGTTTGATTCGTGACCATCGACTCGAATGGCGTGCCGAAGTCACTTCTTCTGATTTATATAAACTTAAACAAGGGATGACTGCACGAATCATTTCTCCTGATCCTGCCCAAGCGACGGTTACAGGCAAGGTTCGAATGATAGCACCTGTGATTGACCCACAAACTCGTTATGGTCTGGTTTATGTCGATATTCCAACGACTCAAGCTGTTCGTATGGGAATGTTTGTGAAAGGTGAATTTGATTTAGGTGAGAAACCAGCATTAACTATTCCACAAACAGCATTATTGCTGCGGGATGGTTTTTCTTATGTTTTTATTGTTGATCAAAATAATCGTGTAACACAACAAAAAGTCACTATAGGCCGCCGTCTAGGTGATCGTGTGGAAATCATGGATTTACCAACACAAGTAAAATTGGTTTCTTCCGGAACAGGTTTCTTAACTGATGGAGATTTAGTTACTGTTGCCAAAGACATACCTGATACCCCACTGACCAAACAACTTGTGAATACACAGGAGAAATAAAATGAATTTCTCTGCTTGGTCAATCCGCAATCCAATTCCGGGCATTTTATTATTTATCATGCTCGGTTTGGCAGGATTGTTATGTTTTCACTGGATGAAAATACAACAATTCCCGGACATTGAACTTCCGATGGTCACAGTAACTGCGGCATTACCCGGCGCAGCCCCGCCTCAACTTGAGACCGAAGTTGCACGTAAGATTGAGAACTCTATTGCGACTTTGCAAGGTTTAAGAAATCAATACACCAATATTCAAGATGGTGTTGTTACAGTTACAGCAGAATTTCAACTCGAAAAACCGCTACAAGAAGCGGTTGATGATGTTCGTAATGCTGTATCACAGGTGAGATCCGATTTACCTGCTGATTTAAGAGATCCGATTGTTAGTAAAATAAATTTATCAGGCTCGCCAATTCTCACCTACACCATTCAATCACCGAAAATGGATGAAGAAGCACTGTCATGGTTTGTTGACTATGATATTGCACGTGCCATGTTACAAGTGAAAGGTGTGGGTGCCGTTGCCCGTGTAGGTGGTGTGACTCGTCAAGTTGAAGTTGAACTCGACCCTGAAAAATTACTGGCATTAAATGCAACTGCTACAGATATTACCCGTCAATTACGCTTGATTCAGCAAGATGCCTCAGGCGGTCAAACCAAAATTGGGGGCAGCGAACAATCAATTCGTACTATTGCAACCGTCAAAACGGCTGCAGAGATTGGTGCAATGGATCTTGCGCTCAGTGATGGTCGTCATATTCGCCTTGATCAAGTTGCATCTATTCGTGATGGAATTGCAGAACGACGCTCTGCTGCGCTATTAAATGGTAAACCTGTCATTGGTTTTGAAATTACTCGCAGCAAAGGTGCCAGTGAAGTCGATGTTGAAAAAGGTGTAGCTCAAGCATTAGAGAAACTGAAAGCCTCACATCCTGATATTAAAATTACAGAAGCTTTTAACTTTGTTAAACCAGTTGCCGATAACTATAAAGGTTCGATGTCGCTTCTTTATGAAGGGGCAATTTTAGCAATCTTGGTGGTTTGGCTATTTTTACGTGATTGGCGTGCAACAATTATCGCTGCAACTGCCCTGCCACTGTCTATATTACCCGCCCTGATTGGGATGTATTACTTCGGATTTACCCTAAATACAGTGACCTTACTCGCCATGTCATTAGTGGTTGGTATCCTAGTTGATGATGCAATTGTAGAAATTGAAAATATTATTCGGCATTTGCGAATGGGAAAAACCCCGTATGAAGCGGCAATGGAAGCAGCGGATGAAATTGGTCTAGCGGTCATTGCAACCACCTTCACGTTAATTGCAGTATTTTTACCAACAGCGTTTATGAGTGGAATTGCGGGTAAGTTCTTTGTTCAATTCGGTTGGACGGCTGCATTGGCAATTTTTGCTTCTCTTTTAGTTGCACGCCTGCTTACACCAATGATGTCTGCTTACATTTTAAAACCATGGATAGGTCAAGTTGAAAAGCAAGATGAAACTTTAGATAAGCAAGCAAAACTAGATCATGGTACAACAAAACTAGCTAAAGATCGCGCTAACGATGGACGTGTCATGCGTGGCTATATGCGTTTAGTCACATGGTGTTTAAATCATCGTTGGGTCACTTTATTTGGGGCAATTGCTTTTTTTGTTGGCTCAGTGATGCTGATTCCTTTACTACCAACAGGCTTCGTTCCACCACCAGATACAGGACAGACTCAAGTTCGTTTGGAGCTTGCACCTGGTTCGCAATTTGTTGATACCTTAAAAACAGCAGAATACGCACGTAATCTGATTAAAGATCATCCAGAAATCAAGAGTATATACACAACGATTGGTGGTGGTGCAGCAGGAACAGATCCTTTTTCAGGTGGCGCTTCAAGCGAACCAAGAAAAGCAACATTAACCATTCAGATTACTGGACGTTCTGATCGTAGTGCAAGTTTACAAGAGATTGAAAATCAGATTCGTCAGCGTTTAGCTCCATTGCCGGGTGCTCGAATACAAGTTGGTTTAGCTGGAAATAATAGCCAGTACCAACTTGCTCTTTCAGGTGATGATCCTGAAGCTTTAATGTCTACAGCACGTAAACTTGAACGAGAATTACGCACTATTCCAAATATTGGGAGTATTACTTCAAGCGCGGCTTTAATTCGTCCTGAACTGGTAATTCGTCCTGATTTTGCTAAAGCTGCAGATTTAGGTGTCACCACCTACGATATTGCTGAAACTTTGCGTATCGCCACGGCTGGCGATTTTGATCAAAACTTGGCTAAATTAAACTTATCTCAACGTCAGGTTCCCGTTGTGATTAAACTGCCTTTGGCTGCTCGTCAAGATCAGGAGTTAATGAAACGCTTAATGATCAAAGGCAGCCGCGGTCCTGTTATGTTAGGGACGATTGCGGATGTCAATATTGAAAGTGGGCCATCGCAAATTGATCGTTTCAATCGTTTGCGTAATATCAATTTTAATATCGAGCTGAATAATCAACCATTAGGTGATATTGCAGCTAAAGTTGACCAACTCCCAACAATGAAAAATCTACCGCCAACGGTTAAACGCACCAATATTGGTGATGCTGAAGTCATGCAAGAGTTATTCTCAAGCTTTGGTTTAGCAATGTTGACAGGTGTATTGTGTATCTACGTTGTTCTTGTTCTTTTATTTAAAGACTTCCTACAACCGATCACTATTCTGGTCGCTCTACCTCTATCACTCGGTGGAGCATTCGTACTATTACTTTTAGCAAAAAGTAGCTTCTCGATGCCAAGTTTGATCGGTTTGATTATGTTAATGGGAATTGCAAGTAAAAACTCGATTCTATTGGTCGATTACGCAATTATCGCGAGAAAGGAAAAAGATTATTCTCGGTTGAATGCGTTGTTGGATGCCTGTCATAAGCGAGCACGCCCAATTATCATGACAACTCTAGCCATGGGTGCAGGTATGTTACCGATTGCCTTGGGTATCGGAACAGATCCGAGTTTCCGTGCACCAATGGCAATTTCTGTTATTGGCGGGTTAATTACCAGTACCTTCTTATCGTTATTGGTTATTCCTGTAGTTTATACGTTCATTGATGATATCAATCGTAAACTACACAGCTTTAGAAAAGCAAAGCCCACATCAATTGAACAGTCTTAAGCAATATTCAACAAAAAAGACGGTCAAATGACCGTCTTTTTTGTTGCTCAATATTATTTTTTTGCTAATGCTTTTTCAATATCTGCTTCTAAGGCATCTGGTTTAGTCGTAGGAGCATAACGCCCTAAAACTTCGCCATTACGCCCAACAAGAAACTTGGTAAAGTTCCATTTGATATTGCGACTACCTAAGATGCCTTTCGCTTCACGCGTTAGAAATCGAAAAATAACATGTGCTTCAGGACCTTTTACATCGACCTTAGCAAACATTGGAAAACTTACACCATAATTTCTTTGACAGAATGCGCCAATTTCTTTATTCGTGCCGGGATCCTGACCACCAAATTGGTTACAAGGGAATCCTAATACTTCTAAGCCTTGAGCTTTATATTTTTCATGCAACTTTTCAAGTCCTGCAAATTGTGGTGTAAAACCACACTTACTTGCAGTATTTACAATCAGCATGACCTTGCCTTTATAATCAGCGAGCGCTTTTGTTTCTCCCTCTAACAATTCAGCTTCAAACTGATAAATGTTACTCATGGATAGGTTTCCTCGTCATTCTTTTCTTCTGTTTTAAGTTGTAATGATGCCGAATTCACGCAATAACGCAGTCCTGTCGGCTGTGGGCCATCCTCAAACACATGACCCAAATGTGCATCGCAATCATGGCAGACAATTTCCGTTCTGACCATACCATGCGATAAATCTTCATGTTCTTCTATTGCAACACCATCAATTGGTCTATAAAAACTTGGCCATCCGCAACCGCTATCGTATTTCGTTTCAGATGAAAAGAGTTCTGCACCACAACATCGGCAGACATAAATACCATGCTGTTTGTTATTCCAATATTGTCCTGTAAATGCTGGTTCTGTGCCTTTCTGACGAGTAATGCGATATTCTTCTGGTGATAGTTCTCTTTGCCATTCCCGGTCTGTTTTATTGACTTTTCCCATAACCTACACCTTTTATTCTGATGTTAAAAATATCTCGATGATCAGGTTTTATATTTACGCCATTCATAACAAAAACTCTAGTCTCATAACGTACAATTTAGTGAAATTTAAGCATTAATTTTTAATAGCAAAAAGATAGCAATTTAAAATTTAAAGGTAAGCAAATTTTAACAAAACTATCTTTCTCGTAAGCAAAGATAGTGTTATTCTTGTTTGGCACGGTTGTATAGGACAAAAAATGTCTCAGAAAAAAAGTGTGGTTTTTCAAAAACTCTTACCAACTATTAAACAATATCAACAATCAGGTTTTACCTATGAAAAAATTGTTGAATTACTTAGAGATCAACATGATCTAGATTTGGTAAGTGTCGAAACCTTTAAAAGTTATTTATACCGATATGCAAAAGTGAATCCAGCTATGTCTAAAAATACTGTTACACCCCACTCTGCTCAATCAAGTCGTGAAATTAAGAAATCATCGAAACTTGAGCATGTTTGCTACGACATTCGTGGACCAGTATTACGCGCCGCCAATGAAATGGAGGAGCAAGGACACAAGATCATCAAGCTAAATATCGGTAACCCTGCACCCTTTGGTTTCGAAGCACCACAAGAAATTATCAATGATGTTGCATTAAACCTACCGAATGCGATTGGTTATACAGACTCCAAAGGGATTTTCCCTGCGCGTAAAGCCATTTGCCAGTATTATCAGCAAAAAGGCGTTTTTGATATGCACGTTAATGATGTGTATGTTGGAAATGGCGTGTCGGAACTGATTGTGATGGCAATGCAAGGTTTATTGAACGACGGCGATGAAATGCTCGTTCCTATGCCTGACTATCCATTATGGACGGCAGCAGTCAATCTTTCTGGTGGTAAAGCTGTTCATTATAAATGTGATGAAGAAAACTATTGGTATCCTGATCTTGCGGATATGGAAAGCAAAATCACAGCAAATACGCGTGGTATTGTTATTATCAATCCAAACAACCCAACAGGTTCTGTTTACCCTCGTCATGTATTGGAGCAAATTGTTGCTTTAGCTAAAAAGCATGACTTAATTTTGTTTGCAGATGAAATCTACGACAAAATTGTTTATGACGGCATTGAGCATGTTGCAGTTGCAGCTTTAGCTGGCGAGCAACTTTGCATTTCATTTAATGGTTTATCAAAAGCCTATCGTATTGCTGGTTATCGTGCAGGTTGGATGGCGATCACAGGTGATAAATCACGTGCAGCAGACTATATTGAAGGTTTAGACATGCTTGCTTCAATGCGTTTGTGTGCGAATCATCAAGCACAATATGCAATCCAAACTGCACTCGGTGGCTATCAGTCTATCAATGATTTAATTCGTCCAGGCGGTCGTCTGTATGAACAGCGTAATATTGCATGGGAAATGTTAAATGAGATTCCTGGCGTAAGTTGTGTTAAGCCTGACGGAGCAATGTACTGTTTCCCAAAACTTGATCCTGAGATTTATCCAGTTGAAGATGATGAAAAACTGATGTTAGATCTATTAAAAGCTGAAAAAGTTTTATTGGTTCAAGGCACAGGTTTTAATTGGCCAACACCAGATCATTTCCGTGTAGTGTTCTTACCTGCTGAAAATGAGCTACGTGAAGCAATTAATCGTTTAAGCCGTTTCTTGGCAAAGATGCGTTAAACAAAATTGGCAATAAAAAAGGAAGCAAATCGCTTCCTTTTTTAAGATCAATACTTAAAAATCCCATAAAACCAATTCACAGTCTATATGAAATAAATATTTTATGATCTTTACTTTATATCTATTAATGTATAGCACATAAATAATAAAAACGTCCAAATTGAAAAAATAGAATACCTCCGCTTAAACTCTTTTGGTTTACAAAACAAGAAGATGAATAATCTTGTAATCAGATATGATATTAAAAAAATTGGAATCCATGCCATATAACTTCTATAGTGTATAACCACAGGAAAAAACGCAAAAAAACTAAATGCTATAAATACATTTGAAATAGATACCACGTCGTCAGTATATCCATAGTAATATCTACCATTAATTTTTTTAGGGCCTATTTCCACCAATTTAAGAAAATTTTTCAATCTATTTATTTTATTTTTATCCATTACACTTTTATCTAATCCTCAAATTTCTATCACTGTATAGGAATTTCTTTTGGATGATCTAATATAGAATTATCTATTACAGAAATAAGTTTATCATCTTTAGAAAAGATAAGCATCATCGATAATTCATCGACAACCAGCTTGTTCATCTTATTGGGTTGGCGAGAAAAAATGTAATTCATAATTAAGTGATCAGATGAAGATTTAAGACTTTTATTTGGTGCTATAAAATATGTATCAGGTTGATAACCTATTTTTTTAACAACTGTAGAGCTACTGTCACCAAATCTTAAAGTTGATATTTTTTTTATAACTTTCTTCATTTTTATCATATTTATAGGAATTATAGTATCGTCAATATTCTGAGTTGCTGATAAAGGATATGAAGTAACTAAAAAATCTTTTTTTAAGTCTATTCCATAACAAAAAGAACTTACCAAACATAGAAGTAAAATTTCTATAAAAATTAACATTTAAACTCCTCTCCTCCATTTAGCTTAAAATCCAATATCAATATAGGTGAAAAATAAAAAATCTAGCAACTTATTATTCTAGCAATTTTATTTTCATCTATATAAAAACAAGATATAGCAGAAAATGGGCCTAGTGTCATTGACACAGTATATACAAGTAACTTAATTCGTATTCCACTGTGAAAAATTAATACTCTAATTTAAAATAAAACTACTTTTCAATTAAATACTCACTTAACTTAATACAATTACCTTTTTTATCAAAGACAAGAACTGCTCCACCACCACCAAATGCAAATAACTCTCTAAACACTCCTAATGTATGACCATAGATAACTATTTTTGAACCACTCTCAGTGATTGTTAGTCTTCTTTGCCTATTATAGATATCTTTACCCAATTTATTGTAAATAATATCATAAGAGGTATTTTTTAGATGACGTTTATCCTGATAAATAAAACAGCTTTCATCTGAATTGTTATTTTTACCATGTAAATCTTTATCAAAATATAGCCATTTTTCATCATAAAAAAACTCTATAAAAATTAGGACGAAAAGAATTATTAGAGATAGAAACCATCTAATTATTTTTGATGAAGCCACCATAAAAAAGCTCCTTTCACCTGTAGAAAGGTTAAATTGATAATTCCATAAGAACACCCATTTCTTAATATAGTAAAGCCGTTTAATTATTCATACAGCTACTAAAAAAGAAACGAGATAATTAATCAACTGAATCAACCAACCACTTTTTACGATTGCATTTAACCCATGACGACATCTTTTCTAGTTGATGATGTGCCTATCAAATAGGTCATCAAAACAAGCCGATGATTCGTATTATAGAAATATCGGCTTAAGCTAGATTAGGGTTTTTATAATATTTTCCAAGATTAAAACTCGAGATCAACTCTACTCAGTTTTTTGTAGTTCATCCCACTGCGCCTCATACTCTTTCGACTTCTTTAAATTCTTAGCTAAGCCAAAACCACCATTTTCATATAAACGCGCCAAATCCAACAATGCTTCATTTTCACCCTGCTCTACCGCAAGCGCATAATATTCTGCAGCTTTTTTATAATTTTTTTCAACACCCTTACCTTCTTCATAAACATAAGCAATATTAGACGAACCTAAGCCATTTTCGGCTTTAGAGGCTAACGTAAACAGACGTAAAGCTTCTTTATAATCTTGCTTTAAGCCTGCTTTGCCTTCCAAATAGAAAATACCAAGATTGTTAATTGCTGAAGATTCATCTTGCTTTACAGCTAACTGATAGTAATGTAATGCTTTTTTAAGGTCCTGAGCGACTTCATCATTCCCATCACTATACAAATGACCTAATTCAGCTTGTGCAATATCCAATCCCGCATCAGCAGATTTGGTCATCCATTCCAAGCCCTTTTTAGTATTAATACTAACGCCATCATCACCATAGAGGTATAAAAAACCTAAATAATACTGAGCGTATAATTGCCCTTTTTGTGCCGCCTGTGTATACCACTTTAACGCTGTGGGATTATCTTCTTCAGTCCCTTCGCCATAATCATACATATACCCTACGGAAAAAAGTGCATCAGCATTTCCCTTTGCAGCAGCCTTTTTGAACCACTCTAATGCTTTACCAAAATCTTGATCGACATCATTTCCATAATAATAAGCATCTCCAAGATTATTTTGGGCAATCGCATCACCACTTTTTGCTTGTTGAACGAGTTCTTGACTAAAAGATACATCCTCAGCTTGAGCTAAAGAAATTGCGCTCATACTTAATAATATTGAAAATACGATATTCTTTAATTTCATTCTTGAACCTACTTTGGTACATTTTTATGCAGATACATTCTAGCGGTTAAACAACTCAAGTAAATATATATTTATATTTCCATATAAATCAAAAGTTAATTTTTATTAATTTATAAAAAGCACAGAACAGATAGACAGTTTGCCAAAATATTAAGCATGCCATTTTCGGTTTGCATGCTAAACTATGCATTGCTTTGAAAAAAGGATAGTCCTTCTATGCGGTTTGTTCATCTCGGTATCCATACAGAATTTTCGATTACGGAATCGATTGTTCGCATACCTGATTTGGTCAAAGCTGCCGTTAAAGATGACATGCCTGCGCTTGCATTAACAGACTTATCCAACTTGCACGCTGCGGTGAAATTTTATGAAGCTTGTTTAAAAAAAGGCATTAAACCTGTTTTAGGCAGTGTCATTCGACTGAATGACGCAGAGCATCGCGCAACCTTATTAGCTATGAGCAGTAAAGGTTGGCGAAATCTAACCGAAATCGTATCTCGGGGCTTTATTGAAGGACAACAACTTAGTATCCCATGCGTACAAAAAGAATGGATACTTGAACAATCAGAAGATTTAATTGTATTGCTTGGACAGCATAGTGATGTCGGCAAAATGCTTTGTTCATCCAATCCACAAAAAGCAGAACCTTTATTAGAAGCATGGATTGAAAAGTTTGGTAATCGTGTTTATTTAGCATTAACACGTACTGAACGTGTTGGTGAAGAAGATTTTATTCAACAAGCCGTTAAACTCGCTGCTAAATATCAAATTGGTGTCGTTGCACATAATGATGTTCACTTTGTTGAACAAGATGATTTTGAAGCACATGAAGCACGTGTGTGTATTGCCGATGGTTATGTACTTGGTGACGATAAGCGTCCTAAGAATTATAGCTCTGAACAGTATTTTAAAACTGGTGAGCAAATGTCTGAACTATTTTCAGACATCCCAAGTGCAATTGAAAATACTTATCAGATTGCCAAACGTTGTAATGTTGCCTTACAACTCGGTACCTATTTCTTACCTGATTTCCCGATCCCAGATGGTTATACCATTGACACCTATTTCGAACATTTATCTCGTACAGGTTTAGAGGAACGCTTAAATCACCTTTACCCTATTACTGAACGTGATGAAGATTGGGCTGAAATTCGTAAACCTTATGATGATCGTATCAAGTACGAAGTTGATATTATTTTAAAAATGGGTTTCCCGGGTTACTTCCTGATTGTCATGGACTTTATTCAATGGGCCAAAAATAATGGTGTGCCTGTAGGTCCTGGTCGTGGTTCGGGTGCTGGTTCATTAGTTGCCTACAGTTTAAAAATTACCGATCTTGATCCATTACGTTATGATTTGCTTTTCGAACGTTTCTTAAACCCTGAACGTGTCTCAATGCCCGATTTTGACGTCGATTTCTGTATTGCAGGTCGTGACCGAGTGATCGAATATGTCGCACAAAACTACGGTCGTGAAGCCGTTTCACAGATTGCGACTTTTGGTACGATGGCTGCAAAAGGCGCAATCCGCGATGTTGCACGAGTTCTAGGCAAATCTTACGGTTTGGCTGACCGTATTTCCAAAATGATTCCGACCAAACCGCTTGGCGTTGATCTAGTCACTGCGATTGACATGGAACCACAGCTCAAAGACATCGTGACCAACCCATCAAACCCTGATAATGATGATGCTGCTGAAATTTGGGAAATGGCACTTAAGCTCGAAGGCATTACACGAAACACAGGGAAACACGCAGGTGGTGTAGTCATTGCACCCGGAAAAATTACCGATTATTCAGCGGTACTGTGTGAAGCAGATGGAACAAGTCGTGTTGCTCAATACGATAAAGATGATGTTGAAGCTGCAGGTCTGGTTAAATTTGACTTCTTAGGTTTGCGTAACCTCACGGTTATTGAAGATGCCGTTCAAAATATTAATAAAAGAATCAAATCTGAAATTCCTCTCGAAATTGCAAATGTTCCATTAGATGACAAGGACGCTTATTTAGTCTTTGCGGACGCAAATACAACTGCGGTGTTCCAGTTTGAATCCGTCGGCATGAAAAAAATGCTCAAGGAAGCAAGACCGAGTAAATTTGAAGAAATTATTGCCTTCGTTTCTTTATACCGTCCTGGTCCAATGGACCTGATTCCAGACTTTATCCATCGTATGCATGGTGGTGAGTTCGAATATTTACATCCATTGCTTGAAGGTGTATTGGAACCTACCTATGGGATTATGGTTTACCAAGAACAGGTGATGCAGGCAGCACAGTTCTGCGCAGGCTATACGCTTGGTGGTGCAGATTTACTTCGCCGTGCCATGGGTAAAAAGAAACCTGAAGAAATGGTTAAACAGCGCCAAATCTTTATTGAAGGTGCTGCAAAAAAAGAGATTGATGAAGCAACAGCAAACCATATATTCGACTATATGGAAAAGTTCGCAGGTTATGGATTTAATAAATCACATGCCGCAGCCTATGCCCTTGTTGCCTATCACACTGCATGGCTAAAAGCACATTATCCTTCAGAATTTATGGCGGCGGTTTTATCATCAGAAATGCAGAATACTGACAGTATCGTATTCTTAATTGATGACTGCCGTAATAATAAATTAGAAGTGCTACCGCCTTCCGTAAATATGTCTTTATATCATTTCCATGCCAGTGATGAGAAAACCATTGTTTATGGTCTCGGTGCAATTAAAGGCGTCGGCGAACAAGCGATGCAATCAGTCATCGACTCACGCATCAATGAAGGTCCATACAAGGATTTATTCGATTTCTGTCATCGAATCGACCTGAAAAAGATCAATAAACGTACCTTAGAAGCCTTAATTCGTGCAGGTGCGTTGGATTGTTTAGGTATTGAACGTTCAAGCTTAATGGCTCAATTGCCTGAAGCTGTTCAAGCGGCTGAACAAGCACGAAGTAACCGCGAAACGGGTATCATGGATTTATTTGGTGAAGTTGAAGAAGTTCAGCGTAAACCTGCTAAACCTGTGAAACCGTGGTCAGACGAAGTTCGTCTCAAAGGTGAAAAAGATACGCTTGGATTGTATCTCACTGGTCATCCGATTGATGTCTATCGTCCAGAATTAAAATCGTTTATTCCAGCAAAATTAAATGAATTAACACCTACTCGTCGTGGTGTCACGACCGTCTTTGCTGGTTTAGTCGTTGATATTGCCAACTTCCCGAACCGTATCATGATTACACTAGATGATGGCACTGCTCGTGTTGAAATCAGCTGCAATCATGAACGTTTTCAACGTTATAAAGAAATCGTTCGTCTAGAACAAGTAATTGTTATCGAAGGTGAAATCTACGAACGTGAAGGCTTTGACCGCCCGATGGCACGTCTAAGTAAAGCGTTTAATTTAAATGAAATCCGCCAAAAGCGTGCCCAAAGTATTCAAATTCGTCTTCCTCAAGATTTAATGACCAAATCTTTAGCCAAAGATCTACAGGCAATTTTATTACCTTATTGTAATGTCGATATGTGTCAGCATATTGCTTTACAAATCCAACTTGAACAAAGCTTTGCGACAGCAGAATTGCATCTAGGTCCTCAATGGAAAGTCGCACCTTTAGATGAATTGCTAGGCAAGCTACGTGATTATTTTGGTAAGGACGCGATTTTTATTGAATATCAAGTGAAGTCAAAAGCTGCAAAAGTAGCAGAAGCGCCTAAAGTAACGACAGTTGCACCACCACCCGAAAACATGTCTATGGATGAAGCGCTTGATCTGTATCAAGCTGAAATCTCTCAATACTCTTAATTTTGGATGATATATGAATCTGTTTGACTCAAATAACGTGTCCAAACACTTGGATCATGTGCGCATTGTTATGGTCAATACCACCCTACCAGCCAATATTGGTAGTGCCTTACGCGCAATGAAAACTATGGGTTTATCTCAACTCGTTTTAGTTGCGCCTAAAACCTATCCACACCCTGATATTGATGCTTTAGCCGCGGGTGCACAGGATTTAATTGAAAAAATTGAGATCGTTGATACTTTAGAGCAAGCTATTCAAGACTGTCATCTCGTGTTTGGAACTAGCGCACGTAGCCGTACAATTCCATGGCCTTTACTGGACGTACGTCCTGCAGCAAAAGAAGCATTACAAGCTGCAACTCAACAACAAAATATCGCTATTGTTTTTGGTCGTGAAGACCGTGGTCTCACCAATGAAGAACTTGCTTTAGCCAATTATCACTTAACCATCCCAGTTAATCCTGAGTATGGTGTTTTAAATGTCGCACAAGCGATTCAAGTCATCTGTTATGAGTTGAGAATGGCTGCACTCGAACAAAATACGCAACAAACGACTGTTGTTCCAGATGATCACATGCAACTTAAACAACAACAGAGCATGGAATGGGATGAGCCATTAGTAACACAAAAACAAATGGAAGAATTCTATCCTCATCTAGAAAAAATGCTGACTGAAATCGAATTTTTAGATCCAAATAATCCTCGTTTACTTCCATTACGCTTGCGTCGATTATTCGGAAGGATACAATTAGATCGTATGGAATATCATTTATTGCGCGGAATTTTCAGCCGCGTGCAGGCTTTAGCCAAAGGCTCATGGAAACAAACCAATTCGGAGGATCATGCCAATGATTAAACAGCTTAAAGAAGATATCGAGGCTGTATTTGCACGTGATCCTGCTGCTCGAAATACACTCGAAGTTCTAACCACCTATCCTGGTATTCATGCTTTGATCATGCATCGTATGGCACATGAACTTTGGAAAAAAGAGTACAAAGGTACAGCACGTTTACTCTCGTCATTTAGCCGCTTTGCAACAGGAATTGAAATCCATCCTGGTGCAAAAATTGGTAAACGCTTTTTTATCGATCATGGCATGGGTGTTGTCATTGGTGAAACAGCTGAAATTGGTGATGATGTCACGCTTTATCATGGCGTGACTCTAGGTGGCACAACATGGAATAAAGGAAAACGTCACCCGACACTCGAGGATGGGGTCGTTGTTGGGGCTGGAGCAAAGATTCTAGGGCCATTTACCGTACATAAAGGTGCTAAAGTTGGCTCAAATGCAGTCATCACCAAAGAAGTTCCTGAAGGTGTAACGGCTGTTGGCAACCCTGCACGCTATATATTTAAAGACAAGAATCAGATTGAACCAGATGAAGTAAGTCGTCGTGATTATGCTGAAAGTATTGGTTTCCAACCCTATGCAACCACGCAAGACCAATCTGATCCAATCTTAGAAGGGATTCGAGTTTTATTGGATCGTATGCAAAAAAATGAAAAGCGTATGAATATCTTATGTCAGCGACTCTCAGAATTAGATCCAACTTTTAAACCACAAACTTCAAAAAATCAGCCATTAAGTAAAGAAGAACTTAAAATTATTGAAGAAGTTAGACGTGAGTGTGAAGCTCAGAACAAAACTTCTTCGATCTAATCCAATTTATAAAAAATGTAACAAGCTTCTCATTGCAAGTTGGTTTTGCTTTTCCTAGACTGGTAAAACCAACGATCTACTTCTCATTTAACTAAAATTAATGGATGTAAAGCATGAATTTTAAGCCTTTGGCACTTCTTGTACTTTCAACTTCTTTTTTAACGGCCTGCGGTCTTGCACCTGTAAAAAAAGAAAAAGCTGCTGAACCTTTTGTGTTCAAAGAACCTGATCCAACTCCCCCATTTTATGCTTTGAATCCAGTTAAATATGATGCTCCGCCAAGCTTTGAAGTTGCCATTAAAGATGCATCGGCTCAACCTGTAACAAAAATGGTTGTTTCACTTCAAAGTGACCCATCAAAATCAACCACCCTTGAGGTGAATAAATTAATCGTCCCTACGATTGATCAAAAGCAACGTAATATGAAATATGCGGTGCTTGCTGGTGATAATGAAGTAGATGTCACTGAAATTGATGATTTTCTTCAATTGGTTGAAGGTAAAGCGCGTCACTATCCACCACGTTTTACAGAACGCCAAGAACGTAAAGGTTATGAGGCAAAACTTCGTGAAATTACGCAGAAACTCGATGCTTTAGCAGAAAAGCCAAATGCTTCTCTGGATGTACTTACTCGTGCATTTAAAGCAAGTGTGATGGCACGTAATATGGACTTAGGTACAGCCTACACAACCAAATCACTCAACTACGCACAGCGTATTCTTGCGATTAGCCCAAATGACCCTGAAACTAATTTCTGGTTTGGTTTTGGTCTATCTGAAGGTGGCGGTCAACGTGAAGCGATTCCATATCTAGATAAAGCGATTAAAGGCGGTGTGCAAGAAGCTTATCTTTCTGCTGCAAATAACTATCTCTGGTTAGAGCAAAAGAAAAATGCGATTCAAACACTTAAAAATTATAAAATTAATTATCCTGATGAAGCCGAAGTTGCAGATCAACTTATCAAAGAAGTTGAATCTGGGAAACGTTGGAATGTTTGGCAAGTCCTAAATTAAAGATTTGTGATTTTGTAAAAATAGACTGTTCAGAACAGTCTATTTTTTTAAGTTGATTGAAAAAACATCTTTTTTTCGTATTATAGCTAGAATCTTCCGGCTAAATTTGCTCCTTGATAATGCAAGCATCTAATTCAAACAAATATCTATTTGCCTTTACGCTGTTATCAACTATTGCTTTAAATGGCTGTCAGGTCGTTAGCCTCAAACAACAAGCGGTTGATGTCACCATAGCCAATGAACGTAATAGCATACTAACTCAGAAGAAGTTAAGTGAAGCGAGCCTGAATGTCTTATCGATGTCAGGTAAAGAAGCAAAAATTTGTATGCAATCTCCGAATGAATGCATTGCAGATCTACATAAAATTCCTCAGATTCAAGACGAACAATTATTGTCGACAGCCAGTGAACTATATCTTACTAAAGCCATGTCACTGTCGGACTCATCAGAATGTAAAATCAGTAAATTGTCTAAACATAAACCTGCTGATGAACAAAAGCTAATACAGCAAAATTATGAAAGTTGTTTAGATCAGAAGCTTGAAGCTTTGGATAAAAGTATTCGTTATAGTTATGCGTATTTATTCAAAACATCACGTCAGCCACAAGAACGACTTTTTGATAACCGCCAAGTACAAATTCGAGATTTCTACAATCAGGCACTTACTCAATTGGTGAATGGTCATAGTTTAAGGAATCCATCGACCAATCTTACCCCAACGATTAAAATTGGAAAAAGTACTTATACAATTGATATTCAAGCATATCAACGCCTGCAAAACATGAAACTGGAAAAATTTATTTCCAGTTACAACATGAATTTTTCAGGATTAAGAGCGATTAACCGCCGTGATGGTTTCGGTTCTGATTTTGTTGCAGTTTTTCCATCGACCGACTCATCATCACAAGAAAATAAATATATTCTTAATCCTTTAACGCATGATTATCCTAAAGGCATAAATCCGAATATTCATAAAGCACGCTATTTAGCAGCCACAATTATTGCTCAACCTAAAAAATCGAATGCAACGATAGAAGATGTTTTAACAAACCCGAATTTTGAAATTAAGGTTTATGATCCTTATAGCGTTGAGAAAGTAGAGATTGCAGGTAAACCATATTCATTAGCAGCAAATTTTTCTGCACCCTATGGTTTATGGCTAGCAGAAAATAATTTAGGTGCGGCTGCGTATTTGACCTTAATTGACCGCGATCAGCATTTGGCAATGCCGCATCTCTATATGTTGGAACCCTATAACCCGAATAAGAAAATCATTGTATTAGTACATGGTCTGGCAAGTAGCCCTGAAGCATGGATTGCGGTAACTAACGACATTATGGGTGATGCAATATTAAGAGAACATTATCAAGTTTGGCAAATTTTTTACTCTACCAATATGCCAATTTTGGAAAGCCGTTTTCAAATTTATGCTTTATTAAAACAAGCATTTGGTTCGCTTAATCCCAAAGATGCGGCGGCTCAAGATGCAGTTTTAATTGGACATAGTATGGGTGGAATTATTAGTCGGCTTTTAGTAAGTGATGCAGATATTTCTAAACAAGCTTTAGAATTGATGAATAATCGCCAACAAACACGTCTAAGAAAACACCCTGTCATTGGTGAAAGACTCAAAATGAAACCAATTGAAAATTTTGATCGAGCCATTTTTCTCGCAGCACCACATCGAGGGACAGACTATGCAGACCGTTGGTTTACTTTAGCAGCAAGAAAAATTATTAAACTTCCTGCAACTTTCTTAACGACCCTTGCAGATACGCTGACCAGTGATGATGTTGATTTAAAAGATTTTGTCAAAACACTGACTAATGATGTAATTCAAAATGGACCAAGCGATTTAAGTAAAAAATCTAAATTTATGGAACTGACGGCTAGTATCCCACCCGAAAAAGGCTTAGTTTTCCATTCTATTATGGGCAATATTACTAAAAGTGATGATCCGAATGTGATTACAGATGGAATCGTTCCATATAAGAGCGCACATTTGGATGGCGCAGTTTCTGAGAAAATTTTTACGGGTGGTCACTCTATTCAAGAAACGCCCGAAGCTGTGTTAGAACTTCGTCGCATCTTACGCCAACATTTAGTTGATCATGGTTTATATAAATCGAAGAACTAAAGACAATAAAAAGCCCCAAATCATTGGGGCTTTTTTAGATTAAATCATTTACACACCAGAACGGATCATATAATCAAAAGCTGAT
>NZ_LBMZ01000064.1:0-9831 GCF_001005525.1 Acinetobacter sp. AG1
TCCTGTACAGGAGGTTTTTCTTATTTTACTTCTAGTAATTCAATATCGAAAATTAGTGTGCTATTTGGCGCAATCACATCACCTGAACCCACTTCACCATATGCTAAATTTGCTGGAATAAAGAAACGACTTTTACCACCTACTTTCATGGTTTGAACGCCTTCAGTCCAACCTGCAATGACTTGATTAAGTTTGAATTCAACTGGATGATTTCGTGCAATTGAACTGTCAAATACCGTATCGTCTAAGAGTCGTCCTTCGTAATTTACTTTCACTGTTGAAGTTGATTTAGGTGATTTGCCTTTGCCTTCTTGGATCACTTGATACTGTAAACCTGATTTGGTGGTTGTAATCTCAGCTTTCTTTGTGTTTTCAGCTAAAAACGCTTTTCCAATTTGCTCATTTTTTTGAGCAAGCTCCTGAAATTCTATGAGTTGTTTTGCTTCTAGACGCTTTTTATATTGGCTTAATAGATTAATCATTTCTTCATCAGTTAACGATGCAGACTTACCTTGTATGGCTTCATCTAGACCTTGTGAGATTGTTGCAATATCAAGATCTTTTAATGTCTCAGCGTAACTCTTACCAATTAAATAACCGTAACTATATCCTAACTGATCTTTTTGAGGGCTTTTTAAAGTAATTGGTGCTGCATGTGCTGTCCCCATCATTGAGGCAATTAAAATTAAACTTAGTTTTTTCATTATTTCTTCCAAAATAAAGGAGAGCGTATGCTCTCCTTGGTACTATTTATTTTACAGCGATTAATTCGACATCAAAAATTAATGTGCTATTTGGTGGAATAGAACCAGGAACACCTTGTTCTCCATAAGCAAGCTGAGAAGGGATATAAAGCGTTGCTTTGCCACCTTCTTTCATCAATTGTAAACCTTCTGTCCAACCTGGAATCACTTGGTTGAGTGGAAACTCGATTGGTTCACCGCGGTCATAAGAACTGTCAAAGACCTTACCATCGGTTAATTGACCTTTATAGTGAACTTTCACAACAGACGTTGCGACAGGTTGTTTGCCAGTACCTTCTTTAATAATTTTGTACTGTAAACCGGAAGCCGTTGTTTTCACACCTTCTTTTTTCGCATTCTCAGCTAAAAAACTATTGTTTGTGGTTTCAGCTTTTTTTGTTTCATTAAGTTGTTTTTGTTGAAGTTCCTTTTGGAATTCCATATAAGCAGCTTGTAATTCTTCTTCGGTGTATGCAGCAGGCTTTTTGGCATGCCCATCACGGAAACCTGTGATAAATGCAGCTGTTTCCAATTCAGGTGGTGTTTGTTTTGCAACTTCATAGCCTAAGGCATAACTGATTTTTGCAACAGGCGCTGCATTCTTATCAGCTTTTGATCCAAGTTCAGTCGTTGGATGCTGAGTAGCATAGTAAACAGGAACAAGGGCTGCGCCACCTAAAACGACTGCTGCAATGACAGGTAAAGCTTTACTCATGAGATGTCCGAAGTAAGATTTTAATAAAAAATATTGTCATGATCTTAGCATGTCTAAGCTTAAGCATTGAATAACTCAGCTAAAAAATGCGTGTATTTTTTATATAGTTTATGTGTTTATCAATAAAAAGCCAGACTTTGAGATCTGGCTTTTTGAGATGATTATTGTGATGGATTTTTAATCATCTTTATTTGCTTTGTAAGCATATGAATAATTGTATCCATACCCATAACCAGCACCAGCACCAGCACGTTGAATATCATTTAAAATGAAGCCATTTACTTTGACATTCGCTTGTTCAAAGCGACTTAAACTTAGTTCAAGCTCTTTCATTTGTGATTTAGCATAGCGTGCTACCAGTAAGTTCACACCCGCATATTGAGAAATGATAATTCCATCTGTTACAGCAAGTACAGGTGGCGTATCAATGATAATATGATCATATTCTTGGCTTAATTGGTTAAGTAATAATTCAAACTGCTCAGATCCTAACATTTCCGATGGATTCGTTGGACTTTTACCTCGCGTAATGATACTTAAGCCATCTACTTCAGTTGCATTAATCACTTGGTTTAGATCAGCTTGATGACTTAAAAATTCAGATAAACCAGGCTTTACATCTAAATTAAAATATTTATGCATATAGCCACGACGCATATCTGCATCAATCAAGAGAACTTTCTTATTGCTTTGCGCAAAGATAGTCGCCAAATTGGTTGAGATAAATGATTTACCAACCTCAGGAGAAGGGCCTGCAATCACAATGACATTGTTTTTTGCACTTGCGAGTGCAAAATGAATCGCAGTTCGAATACTACGTAAGCTTTCGATTGCAATATCATCATTATGCTTAACCGCAAGAATAGGAATAGTCTTCTTTTTCTTTAAAATACTGATACGTGTCTCTTGAATCGGAGAGCGGGGTACAGTTGCATAAACAGGTAGATTGAATTCATTCTCAATTTGCCCAGTATCTTTGATACCCGTGCGCAACATATTACGTAATAAGGCAATAAGTGTACCCAGAAAACCGCCAAAGAAAATAGCAAGAATAAGTACTTGTAATTTCTTTGGCTTAATCGGTTCGACAGGTTCAACCGCAGTATCTACAATACGAACATTACCAATTTCTCCAGCTTTTGCGATTCGGAGTTGTTGATACGAATTCAGTAGAGCCGTATAGAGTTGAGTTTTGACCTCAACTTCACGATAGAGTTGCAAGTATTGTCTTTGGATGTCTGGAAGTTGTTTTAATGTACTATTTAAATCACCAATTTGTTTATTAATTGCAGTAATTTGAGCATTAATTTCTCGCATAGCTGGATGCTCATTAGTATATTTGGCAGCTAAATCAGCTTGTTGTTGCTGCAATTCTATTCTTTTTGTTTCTAAAGTGATGCTTTGAGTAAGGTAAAGCTCAGACTCTTTGGTGACATCAACAGTATTATATTTTTGACGGAATCTATTAAATTCACGTTCTGCATTATCAAGCTGTTTCTTTAACTCTGGTAGTTGTTCATCTAGAAATTTAAGCGTTTGGGCAGTTTCAGCAGAACGACGTGCAACATTTTGGGCGCTATATGCAGATAAGATAGCATTTAAAACTTTGGTAATGTGCTGTTTATCTTGCCCCTGATAGTTCAAACCAAGAATTCCAGTCAGTTTTCCTCTTTCCGCAACTGTATAATTTGAACTAAGAGAATTGACAGCAGCGGGTAAAGATTTCTTATGAATTCGATATGAACTGGTTAAAGTGTCTTTTGTAAAAACACTTATTTTCCATGAACCATATTTATTTTGGGTGGAATTTGGCTGATTAAGTATGCCAGTAAATATAACCTGATCATTTTTGGGATCAATTAAAAAGAATTTCTGATCTTTGAAATTGAGCGTCAAACCTTTATCAAGGAATTGACTAGGAATTAAAAAATCTCTTACTTCAAATTGCTTGGTATTATCTTTGAAGATAATAGATTGAGGGTTATATTCGGTGGTATAGTGTGGTTTTTTGAGTAATCGATTACGTAAATTATCTTCTGTACTGGAAATATTAAGATCGAGATGCAGTGCTTGAATTACTGATCCTAAAACTAAACGAGATTTTAAAATTTCGATTTCAGACTGAGCAGGTGATTTTTGATCAATCATTTGTGACAAGTCGCCTAATAAAGCAGCTGAGGCTCCCTTACTGTCTTCAACTTGAACTAAGGCATCAACTGAATAAGTATCAGGTGTTGCACGAAGGTACAAAAGTGCACATACAAGACTAAGAATGATAAATAAAGCAATTAATTTCCATTGAGCAATAAGAGAGAAAAAAAGCTCTTTCAAGTCAATTGTGTCTTCAGTATTGGTATTTTGGCTCATAATCTTAATCTAAAAGTTAAATATAATTTTTCCAATCAGTGACACACTGTTGAATAAGCTGACATGTCTCATCGAAAAAGGTCTGATCATGCTGATATGGGTCTGGCACATTTTTATTTTGCCAATGGCCTAAGCGGAAAACTTTTCCTTTAGCAAAAGGCCATGTTTGTTCAATATGAGCTTGCTGATTTTTGCTCATCACGAGAATTAAATCTGCTTTTTTTAAGTGCTCAGTATTTAATTTCTTAGCGATATGCCTACTCATATCAATATTTAAATGTTGCATACATAGCTGTGCTTTGTCATCAGCAGGATGACCTGAAAGTCCAGAAATACCTGCTGACTCTATCGTTAGCTGAGGATAATCCTGTTTTAGTAAGTATTCTGCCATAGGGCTACGACAAATATTACCAACGCAAACGACTAAAATACTTTGAATCTGCATGATTACTTACCTAGCTGATCAAAGCTATAAAGTGCGCTGGAGAAAGGTACAATCTGGTTCATAACACGTTGCCAGCGAGTTAAGCCAGTTGCATCAATATACACAATATCGTTACTACGTAAACGGAATTGATTTGCTAGCCCAAAGTCACCTAGACTCATTAAATTCAAATGATAAAGTTCAGTTCGATGATCATTTACGTTAGTGCGTAATACATAAATTCGGCTAGCACTTGCGGATAAAGGATTCAAACCTAAACCTTCACCTAGAGCGTCGCTTAAAGTCATGCCCTGATCGCGCATTGGCAGAGCTTGGTTTTTACCAGACTCACCCATAATATATATTTTCTGATTGTCTTTAGTACTTACGTAAATTGTATCGTTTGGTCGAATTAAAAGTTTGTGTAACGAATAGCCTGCTTTTTCTAATTCAAGTGTATTGAGATTATAAGTAGTACCATTACGTACTAATTGTATATAAGTATTATCACCTAATTCAGATACACCACCAGCCATACCAAGAGCAGTATATAAATTGATAGGTTGGTCATTTAAATAAAATTGTCCGCCTTTTTTTACACTTCCTTGTACAGAATACCGTTGTCCTTGATAGTTTAAGACTCTAACAATTACGTCAGGATTTTTTAAAAAATGAGCAAATTGATTTCGTAATTCTGTAGTTAATTGACTTAAAGTTTTACCGGATGCCTTGTATCGACCGACTAAGGGCAATTGGATGAATCCAGTATAATCAATAGGGTATCCATTGGCTTGAATCGATTGATCATTCGTCAGATTGTTTACAGGCGGGGTGATTTCAGGGTATGCCCAGAGTTGGATGGATAAAACATCACCTGAACTTAAACGGTATACGTGCTGAGGCTGGTTGAATAAATCGGTATAGTTTTGTTGGTAATTCAACTGGGTTGGTTTTATCGATTGTAATGTATCTTGAGTTATTTTTATAACACTTACAGTCGTCCCAAGATCAGTTTTATAAACCCCTTCATTTGGAATATCGTAAGTTTGAAGACCAGAAGTGACAGCACATCCAACAGCACTTAAGCTAATTGCAAGGATGGAAAATAATTGATAATGCTTCACAATTTACCCTTGAATATTTATAAAATTTATATCAGCTTAGACACAATCATATGTGTTTAGACTTAGAATTTTGCCAATTCTAGCTCAAAAATCCTAAAAAATCACCGATTAATCGTTTAGCTTTGTATGTTAAGTTTATCTGACTGGACAAACGATTTTGTTAATTATTGATAATATTGTATTTTAGTAGAATTTATGAGTGAAACCGCTTAAAAAGAAAAATACGTTATACAATTTCGTTATAGTGTCGAGCAAAACTCTGCTATATTGTGCCCAGAAAAATTGATGGTTTCTATTTCTTTCATTTGAATTTTAAATACATTGTAGGGATTAAGGCTAATTTTATGAAACTTGCCGAATTAAAAATAGCAATTATTGGTTTGGGATATGTGGGTTTACCGTTAGCTGTCGAGTTTGGGAAAAAAAGTTCAGTTATTGGATTTGATATTAATCATAGTCGTATTGATGAGCTGAAGCGTGGAGAGGACCATACTTTAGAAGTCTCATCAGATGACCTTAAAAAAGCAGATCAGCTTAACTTTAGTGCGAATTTACATGATTTAAAAGAAGCTAATTTTTTTATTGTTACAGTTCCAACACCAGTTGATCAAGTAAATCGTCCAGATTTAACACCTTTGAAAAAAGCGAGTGAAACAGTAGGTCAAGCTTTAAAAAAAGGTGACATCGTAGTTTACGAATCAACAGTTTACCCTGGTGCAACAGAAGAAGTTTGTATTCCAATTTTAGAGAAAATATCGGGTTTAAAATTCAATCAAGATTTCTTTGCAGGTTATAGCCCTGAACGTATAAATCCTGGGGATAAAATTAATACTTTAACCAAGATTAAAAAAATAACCAGTGGCAGTACGCCAGAAATTGCGAATACTGTTGATGCCGTCTACGCTAGTATTATTACGGCAGGCACTCATAAAGCATCTAGTATCAAAGTCGCAGAAGCAGCCAAAGTAATTGAAAATACACAACGTGATTTAAATATCGCTTTGGTCAATGAGCTTTCTGTGATTTTTGACCGTTTGGGTATCGATACTATCGATGTACTTGAAGCAGCTGGAAGTAAATGGAATTTTTTGCCATTTCGCCCTGGTTTAGTCGGTGGGCATTGTATTGGTGTTGATCCATATTATTTAACACATAAAGCGGAAGAGGTGGGTTATCACCCACAAGTGATTCTGGCTGGCCGCCGTATCAATGACAACATGGCACGTTATGTTGCACGTAATACTATTAAGAAAATGCTTCAAAATGGCATCGATGTCCCTCGTGCAAAAGTTGGGGTGCTAGGGGTAACTTTTAAAGAAAATTGCCCTGATATTCGTAACAGTAAAGTTGCAGACTTAATTAAAGAGTTTGAGGTTTGGGGGGCTCAAGTGGTTGTGTCCGACCCATGGGCTGATGCTGACGAAGTGAAGCACGAGTATGGTATTGAGTTGGGGCTTGTTGATGCTGAACACCCTGTCGATGCACTTGTTGTCGCTGTTGGACATAATCAATTCCGTAACTTGTCTGCTGCTGAACTAAAAACATATGTGCGCAACGATAAGCCTGTTCTTGCGGATGTTAAAGGCCTATTTAATCGTACAATCATAGCTGAACATGGTTTTACAGTATTCCGTCTATAATTTAGAAATTGAAAAGAAGTGAAATGATGAAAAAATTTGCTCTTATTGGTGCAGCCGGATACATTGCACCACGTCATCTTAAAGCGATTAAAGAAACAGGCAATACTTTAACTGTTGCTATGGATGTGAATGATTCTGTAGGAATTATGGATAGTCATTTTCCTGAGGCTGAGTTCTTCACTGAGTTTGAAGAATTTGAAGCATATGTAGAAGACCAAAAATTAAAAGGTGAAAAGCTAGATTATGTTGCAATCTGCTCACCGAACTATTTACATGCACCTCATATGAAATATGCTTTGAAAAATGGCATTGAGGTCATTTGTGAAAAGCCATTGGTGCTGAATTCAGAAGATTTAAATATGCTATCTGAATATGAAAAACAGTATGGTGCCAAGGTAAACTCGATTTTACAACTACGTTTACATCCATCAATTATTGCATTACGTGATAAAGTTCAAGCTGCGCCAGCAGATAAAGTATTCGATGTTGACCTAACTTACCTGACTTCCCGTGGGAAATGGTATTTAAAATCATGGAAGGGAGTGGACAATAAATCAGGTGGTGTAGCCACCAATATTGGTGTGCATTTCTATGACATGCTTCATTTTATTTTTGGGAAAATCGTTAAAAATGAAGTGCATTTCCGTGGCGAAAAAACAGCTTCTGGTTATTTAGAGTATGAGCGTGCGCGTGTACGTTGGTTCTTGTCAATTGATGCAAATAATTTACCAGAAAATGCAGTGCAAGGCGAAAAACTGACTTACCGTAGTATCACGATTGAAAATGAGGAGCTTGAGTTCTCAGGTGGCTTTACTGATCTCCATACACAAAGCTATCAACGTGTTTTGGAAGGTAAAGGTTATGGTGTTGAAGAAAACCGTGCTGCGATTGAAACAGTTGAAGTGATTCGTGTATCTCCAATTGTTGAAAACCCGAAAAATCCACACCCATTATTGGCAAAGGTGAAAAAGGCATGAGCTTTTATCAACATGAAACAGCCATAGTTGATGATGGTGCACAAATTGGTGAAGATTCACGTGTTTGGCATTTTGTTCATGTATGTAGTGGCGCCAAAATCGGTAAAGGTGTGTCTTTAGGTCAAAACGTATTTGTGGGTAACCGCGTTGTCATTGGCGATCACTGTAAAGTTCAAAATAATGTATCGGTTTACGATAATGTCGTTCTGGAAGAGGGCGTATTTTGTGGCCCAAGCATGGTTTTTACCAATGTATATAACCCGCGCTCTTTGATAGAACGCAAAGATCAATATCGTGACACACTGGTGAAAAAGGGTGCCACATTAGGGGCAAACTGTACTATTGTCTGTGGTGTTACCATTGGTGCTTATGCATTTGTTGGAGCTGGTGCAGTCGTAAATAAAGATGTGCCTGCCTATGCGTTAATGGTGGGGGTGCCAGCTAAACAGATTGGTTGGATGAGTGAATTTGGTGAGCAGCTTGATCTTCCTTTACAAGGACAGGTACAAGTAACCTGTTCTCATACAGGAGCAGTTTATCAACTCGATGGAACGACATTAACAAAGCAGAGTTAATATGATTGACTTTATTGATTTAAAAGCACAGCAAAATCGAATTAAAGATAAAATTGATGCAGGTATTCAGAGTGTATTGACACATGGTCAATATATTTTGGGGCCAGAAGTAACAGAACTAGAAGAAAAGTTAGCTGCTTACGTTGGTGCGAAGTATTGTATTACTTGCGCGAATGGGACAGACGCTCTGCAAATCGCACAAATGGCATTTGGTATTGGACCAGGTGATGAAGTAATTACTCCAGGTTTTACTTATATTGCTACTGCTGAAACTGTTGCATTATTAGGTGCAAAGCCTGTTTATGTAGATGTAAATTCTAAGACCTATAATTTAGATGTTGAAAAATTAGAAGCAGCAATTACACCTAAAACAAAGGCTATTATTCCTGTGAGTTTATATGGTCAGTGTGCTGACTTTGATGCCATCAATGCGATTGCCACGAAGTATAATCTTCCTGTGATTGAAGATGCTGCACAAAGTTTTGGAGCGACTTATAAAGGTCGTAAAAGCTGTAATTTAAGTACAGTTGCTTGTACTAGTTTTTTCCCAAGTAAACCATTAGGTTGTTATGGCGATGGTGGTGCAATTTTCACTAATGACGAGGAGTTAGCTAAAGTCATTCGACAAATTGCTCGCCATGGACAAGATCGTCGTTATCACCATATTCGAGTTGGCGTTAATAGCCGTTTAGATACTATTCAAGCAGCAATTTTATTACCAAAATTAGAAATTTTGGATGATGAAATGCAGGCTCGTCAAAAAGTAGCTGAAATTTATAATCAGTTATTTAATCAAGCCGGTGTTCACACCACACCATACCTAGAGCCACATAATACCAGCGCATGGGCACAATATACGATTCAGGTCGATAATCGAGCAGAAATCCAAAAAGAGTTACAAGAGCAAGGTATTCCAACAGCTGTACATTATCCAATTCCATTGAATAAACAACCAGCAGTTGCTGATACAAATGTATGGTTACCTGTAGGTGATGCGATTGCAGAAAGAGTCATGAGCTTACCTATGCACCCTTATTTAAACAAGACAGATTTAGATTTTATTATATCTGGATATCTAAATGTCTAATTTATTAATGCTGACAGCAAGCTTTCCTTATGAGGGTGGAGAGCAATTTATAGAACCTGAAATAAATTTTTGGGGAGAAAGTAGTTTTAATAAAAAATATATTTTACCCGAAACTGGCTCTGTAAATAAGAGATATTATCCAGATAATATTTGCTTATTAAATGATTTAATAAATAGAA
>NZ_LBMZ01000103.1:0-63942 GCF_001005525.1 Acinetobacter sp. AG1
CAGAGTGGACCAACAATGAGTCGGATCAGAATTGTGATTGCAACCGCAGCGATATTGATGTTTGCGATTTGGTCTTTGGTTAGATTAAATTCACCTTTGATGACTGGCATTAATGGTGCACAAGCAAACCAAGCGAAGAAACATACAAAGAATGCGAGCCAAGTCATATGAAAAGCACGCATGGCAGGCGTTGAAAAGCTAAATAATTTTATTTCAGTTGCTTTTTTAGCATTTAGATTCATTTTTGAAGACATAACCTTCCCCTGAACTGAACGAAATATATTTTTGCTATGCAATATTTCTGCATACACAAACCGAACAGAACGGACTTCATTGGCCGTCAGCAAATTTTTTATGAATCGTCGTTGATTCATGATGCTTGTTACTAAGCAAGGGGCGTGCCAAAAAATAAATTTGATCAAAATTTAAAATTAACTCTATAATTATAAATATATAATTATATTAGAAATATTATTTCTATTTATGGGTGTTATTTATCAATGAATCTCATATGCTTTATTGATATTTATGTTTCTTCATTATTTCGAAAATGATTGCAATTGGTGCATGTTTTTTATGCATGATGATTTAAAAGGTGGCGATAAATAAAAAAAACAGCCGAAGCTGTTTTTTCTCGATCTTGGTTTAGAAGCGGTAGCCAACACCGACATAAGTAATCAGAGGGTCAATATCAATTTTTGTATTTGCTCTGATCAATTCTTTGCCTGTATTGTTGTTAACTACAGTAATTTTAGCATCACCACTCATTGGTGCGTAAGTGACTGAACCTACTCCAAACCAGCGGTCATTGAAGTCATAAGTAGCTCCGAGTGTTGCCATTGGTGCCCAAGCATCATCTGCTTTTACTTTAACACTAGGGGCAGCTGAAGAAGTTTTTCCTTCCAAAGCTGCCCCTGCTTTACCATCAAGAACATTTTGAACCATATGACCTGCGGCCACTAGATCTTGATTAATACCAGAATCAAGTTTTACATTGGTAAAATGTGCATACATCACACCAACACCGATATAGGGTCTAAATTTATTTACACCAGATTTACCAAACTGATAATGTAGTTCAGCAGCAGGTAACCACGCCGTAGCTGATGCTGCTTTTTTAGATTGAGCTAAATTAGTTATTGGGATTTGTGTATCCAAAGGAATACCACCAATGCCATTAATTAAGCCATTGGCAATTCCACCAATAATCGGTGTATCTAGCTTACCTTCTGGTGTCGCAATACCAAGTACAGGGGCATTAATTTGTCCTTGTCCTTTAATATCAACTTTAGGAGGGATACCTGCTTTAAACTCTAATGAAATGTTATCTGTAAAGAAATAATTAGCCATGATCCCTAAAGTATCAACATTATCAGCTTTAAGTCCTGCGTCTGCGCTATTCCAACTTTCTAAACTATTAATATTAGCTTTACCGCTCATGTTTGAAGTTAATGTTCCATTTTCAATTAAGCCTAGAGTTGTGCCAAGTTTGGCGACACCTAATAGCTTTTCTTTTTGGGCTGCACCCTCTTTGGTATTGGCAATTGCATTAGTCACAGTGTCGAGTTGAACATCGCCAACTGCATAATCTCCCTTCTTCACACTGGTATTAATGTTTACACCATTTGGTTTACCTTGTGGCATGGCATGTAACCAACCAGCTGAAAGAGAGAAACGTTTGAAACCATCTCCATCTTTTAAACTAAAATAAGGTGACTCCGCAAAACTAATAGTGGGTAGGGTTGCAGCAATTCCTACTGCAATGCATAGCATGCGTTTTTTCATAGTGAGGACTCCATGTCCGATTTATAAGGAACTTTTTATTTTGATAAAAATAACGTTTTTTACTAAATGGTTTGTTTAGTTAAAATTTATAATTGTTATGCTTATGAAGACTTTTGTTTGATTTAGATGAATTAATGAAGAAATTATGGATATTAAAAAAAGCTACCGAAGTAGCTTTTCTTTAACGAAATAAATTACATAAAACGAGATAAATCTTCTTCAGGACGAGCAGTAAGTACTTCGATGCCTGTTTCTGTTACCAAAATGGTATGTTCATACTGAGCTGAAAGTTTGTGGTCTTTAGTAACGACAGTCCATTTGTCACCTAAAAGTTTTGTTTGCCAAACCCCTGCATTGACCATTGGTTCAATCGTAAACGTCATGCCTGCTTCTAAGCGCATACCCGTACCTTTCTGACCATAGTGTAAAACTTGTGGTTCATCATGGAAGACATTGCCAATACCATGACCACAATATTCACGTACAACGCTAAAACGTTCAGACTCAACATATTGTTGGATTGCATGCCCAATATCGCCAAGATATGAGCCGTGTTTAACCGTGGCCATACCACGATACATGGCTTCTTGTGCAACTTGGCAGAGACGATTCGCAAGAATAGAAGTCTCTCCACCGACGATATACATCATGTTGGTATCGCCGTGATAACCATCTTTAATGACAGTGACATCAATATTGAGAATATCACCATTTTTTAAAACTTTACTTTCAGAGGGGATACCATGACAAACGACATGGTTAACCGAAGTACAAATTGAATGTTGAAATGCTGGACGGCCAGGTGCAGCGCCATAACCAACACATGCTGGAATTGCTTGTTGTACATTTTCAATGTGATTACGACAAATTGTATCAAGTTCTAGGGTATTTACGCCTGCTTTAATATACGGCTTAATCATGTCTAAAATTTCAGCCGCCAGTTTTCCTGCAACACGCATCTTTTCAATTTCTTCGGGCGTTTTGATTAATCGACGAGGAGCTGTATAAGTCGTGTTCATGATCTCTAAAAACTTTTGGTAATTTGCAAGCGTCTATGGTATAAATAGCCGCCTATTTTATCAAATGCTTTTCGTGACAATTTTGCTTATAAAAGTTGTGCGAAAAACTGATGAATAGTTATCAAAAATCCGCACATATATCGACACATTACTCTGGGTGCCTAGCAATAGGTGGAGAATGCGGATATATGGAGGCCTAACCCAAACTTTAAGGTAAAGAAAATGGCAGATTACAACGTAAGCATGCGCGACCTTCTTCAAGCAGGCGCACACTTTGGTCACCAAACTCGTTTTTGGAACCCAAAAATGCGTCAATATATTTTCGGCGCGCGTAACAAAATTCACATCATCAACCTTGAGCACACTGTTCCTGCGTTAAATGATGCTTTGAACTTTGTTAACAATCTTGCAAGCAAAAAGAACAAAGTATTGTTCGTTGGTACTAAACGTGCTGCTTCTAACATCATCCGTGAACAAGCTCAACGTGCTGGTCAACCTTATGTAGATCACCGTTGGTTAGGTGGTATGTTGACGAACTGGAAAACACTTCGCCAATCTATCAACCGTTTAAAAGATCTTCAAACTCAATCTCAAGATGGTACTTTTGCTAAGCTTACTAAACGTGAAGCTTTAGAGCGTACTCGTGAGATGGAAAAACTTGAACGTGCTTTAGGCGGCGTTAAAAACATGGGTGGTTTACCTGACGCATTATTTGTAATCGACGTTGATCACGAAGCGATTGCAATCAAAGAAGCGAAAAACTTAGGTATTCCTGTAATCGGTATCGTTGATACAAACTCTAACCCAGATAACGTTGATTATGTTATTCCTGGTAATGACGATGCGATCCGTGCAGTAACTTTATATGCATCAGCTATGGCAAATGCAATTCTTGCTGGTAAAGAATATGCTCAATCACAAGCGAATGCACAAGCTAAAGGCGATGACGCTGCAAAAGACGCTTCTGAGGCTTAATGCGGTTTGACGCAAGCTTGTCATTTTTGCGACATGTAATGGTGGCAAATTAAGCGTCGAGATTGCAAACGGTCCAGAGTTTCTTTGGGCCGTTTTTGTTGAACAGATTTATTTTCTACCGATTTTAGGAGATCAACATGACTGCAATTACTGCAAGCATGGTAAAAGAATTACGTGACCGTACTGGTCTTGCAATGATGGAATGCAAAAAAGCATTAACAGAAGCAGGTGGTGACATTGAACTTGCGATTGATAACCTTCGTAAATCAGGTCAAGCAAAAGCTGCTAAAAAAGCAGGTAACATTGCTGCTGATGGTGCGATCACTATCATCCAAAACGGTAATAAAGCAATTCTTGTTGAAGTTAACTGTCAAACTGACTTCGTTGCTAAAGACGAAAACTTCAAAAACTTCTCTGATAAAGTTGCTGCTGCTGCACTTGCTGCAAATGAAACTGATGCTGCAAAAATTGCTGAACTTAAGCTTGAAGATGGCGCAACTGTAGAAGAAGCTCGTGTTGCACTTGTTCAAAAAATTGGTGAAAACATTCAAGTTCGTCGTGCTCAAATCGTTGAAGGCGAAAACTTGGCTGTTTATAAGCACGGTTTAAAAATCGGTGTTGTTGTTTCTTACACAGGTGATGCTGACACTGGTAAAGGTATTGCAATGCACGTTGCTGCGTTCAACCCAGTTGCAGTAAATGCTGAATCTGTTTCTGCTGACTTGATCGCTAAAGAGAAAGAAATTGCTGAAGCGAAAGCATTAGAATCAGGTAAGCCTGCAAACATCGTTGAGAAAATGGTAACTGGTTCAGTTGAGAAATACTTGAACGAAGTTGCACTTGATCGTCAAATGTATGTTATTGATAACGACAAGAAAGTTGCTGACGTATTAAAAGCAACTGGTACGGTTGTAGCTCAATTCGTTCGCTTCGAAGTAGGTGAAGGTATTGAGAAGAAAGCTGAAATGAGCTTTGCTGACGAAGTTGCTGCTGCTCAAGCTGCTGCTGCTCAATAATTTTTATTGAATCAGTAAAAGTTAAAAAAACCCAGTCATTATGACTGGGTTTTTATTTGTGTTAATTTTTTAAAATTATTCCTCATGTGTTTCTTTAAGTTTTGCCAATGCTTCAATTCGATACTGAATGAGCATTTCGCCAATTTCTGCACCTTGAACATGTTCTGGTAAATCCTGTGCTCTAATATTCCGAACAATCTCCATGGCATCCAAAATATACTGTGCTTGTGGGTAAGGGCGATCTTCTAAACCTAATCGACCTTTAGCATCGCATTCACAAGCCTGCACAAAAGCAATGACTTTTTCTGGTTTTCGTAAAACATCCAAGCGCTGTAGTAAACGCCATACAGTACCAGGTTTCAAATTCTTGATTTGATGGCATTTCAGATGTTCTTTGCAAACAATTAAAGCTAAATTTTTAAGATGTGTGGGAACTTTCAAGCGTTCACATACGTTTGTAACGGGTTCTAATCCACGTTCCTCATGCATGATATGCCGTGGTAATTCCTCAGTTGGGGTAAGTGCTTTCCCTAAATCATGCACCAAAACAGCAAAACGTACATCTAGTCCATAGTTGGCCTGACAGGCTTGTTTTAGTGCCATTAAGGTGTGTACACCACAATCTATTTCAGGATGGTACTCTGGGCGTTGTGGAATACCAAATAACGCATCTATCTCAGGAAACAGTACTTTTAGCGCATCACAATCTCTTAATGTTTGAAAATAGATATCGGCATGATCTTCCATCAATGCACGAGAAGTTTCTTTCCATACACGTTCAGGTGTTAAAGCATTGAGTTCCCCTGAATTGGCAATCCTTTTCATTAATTGCAAAGTTTCTTCTGCAATTTCAAATCCATAACTAGCATAACGAGCAGCGAAGCGAGCAACACGTAGCACACGTAAGGGGTCTTCTGTAAATGCATCTGAAACATGGCGTAGGATTTTCTGATCAAGATCTTTTTGACCACCATATGGATCATAAACTTGCCCAGTTTCATCCATTGCCATTGCATTAATTGTTAAGTCACGGCGAATTAAATCTTCTTCTAATTTAACAGTGGTATCAGTAAAAAATTGAAATCCATGATAGCCAATGCCTGATTTTCTTTCAGTACGTGCTAGTGCATATTCTTCTTTTGTTTTTGGATGAAGAAATACAGGAAAATCCTTTCCAACGGGTTGGTAGCCTTCAGATAATAATTGTTCAGGTGTTGCTCCAACCACAACATAATCTTTTTCGTGATAGGGGTGACCGAGTAAATGATCTCGAACAGCACCGCCTACTAAATAAACTTGCATAAAAAACCTCTATTCTTCACACAATCATGCTACAGAATAGAGGTTTTCTCAAGCACTAAGCATAGCTTTTAATGTTAAAAGCTATGCTTAAACTGTATCAGTTTTGGCTTTGCTGAATTTCAGCAACAGTTAAAGCTGTCATATTCACTAGACGGCGGGTAGTTGCTGTCGGTGTTAAAATATGAACTGGCTTTGCTGCGCCTAATAAGATTGGACCAATCGTTACATTATTACCAGATGTTGCTTTTAACAAATTGAATGAAATATTTGCAGAATCTAAATTCGGCATAATCAACAAGTTTGCTGAACCTTTAAAGCGTGAATTTGGGAATGCAAAATGACGAATATTATCATCTAAAGCAGCATCACCATGCATTTCACCTTCAACTTCAAGTTCAGGCGCTTGTTCAGAAAGTAAACGATAAACTTCACGCATTTTCTGAGCACTTGGATCAACTTGATCACTTCCAAAACTTGAGTGAGACAGTAAAGCGACACGAGGAGTCATACCAAAACGACGCACTTCTTCAGCTGCTAAAATAGTCATCTCTGCAAGTTGTTCAGCAGTTGGATTGGTATTTACATAGGTATCGGCAATAAACAAGTTACGATCTTCAAGCATTAATGCATTGAGTGTAAAGAATGTACTACGACCTTCTTTTAAACCGATCACGTTTTTAACGAAATCTAAATGGATATCGTAGCTCGCATAAGTACCACATAACATACCATCAGCTTTGCCAAATTTAACTAGCAATGCGGCGATTAAGGTTGAACGACGACGTGCTTCACGTTGTGCATATTCAACAGTTACGCCTTTACGTTGCATTGTATTGTAGTAGTCTTTCCAGAAATCATCATATAAAGGATTTTTTTCTTGATCGACGATTTCAATATTAACACCGTGCTGTAAGCGTAAACCGAGTTTTCTGATATTGTCTTCAATAACGGCTGTACGACCAACAAGAATTGGTTTAGCTAGACCTTCATCTACAACAATTTGAACCGCACGTAATACGCGTTGATCTTCACCTTCGGCATATGCAATACGCTTAGGATCAGTTTTCGCTTGTGAGAAAATCGGTTTCATTAAGAATGCTGAGTTATATACAAACTCAGAAAGTCTTTGACGATATACAGAGAAATCTTCAATTGGACGTGTCGCGACACCAGAATCCATTGCAGCTTTAGCAACCGCAGGCGCGATTTCTAAAATCAAGCGTTGGTCTAGAGGGCGAGGGATCAAGTAATCACGACCGAATGATGCAGATTTTTCACCGTAAGTCGCAGCATCTGCTTCAACATGTGCCATACGTGCAATCGCATGTACACAAGCAATTTTCATATCTTCGTTGATCGTTGTAGCACCGACATCGAGTGCACCACGGAAAATATATGGGAAACAAAGCGCATTGTTTACTTGGTTTGGATAGTCTGAACGACCAGTTGCCATAATCACGTCTGGGCGAACTTCGTGCGCATGTTCAGGTAAGATTTCTGGATCTGGGTTTGCAAGTGCAAAAATAATTGGGTTTTCAGCCATTTCTTTAACCATTTCTTTGGTTAAAATTCCTGCTGCAGAAAGACCCAAGAACATATCTGCGCCAGCCATTACTTCATGTAATTGAGTCGCTGAAATATCTTGAACATAACGTTTTTTAGATTCATCAAGTCCTTCACGTGAAGTTGTTAGAAGACCACGAGAATCAGCTACAATAATATTCGATTTATTTACGCCTAATGCACAAAGTAAATCTAAACATGATAATGCGGCAGCACCAGCGCCTGATGCAACGATTTTAATTTCATCAATTTTTTTATTAACGAGTTGTAAAGCATTCAATAATGCTGAACCTACGATAATACTTGTACCATGTTGGTCATCATGGAACACAGGAATTTTCATGCGTTCACGAAGTTTCTTCTCGATATAGAAACATTCTGGTGCTTTGATATCTTCTAGATTGATACCACCAAAAGTTGGTTCTAATGAAGCAACAATATCAACGATTTTGTCTGGATCATTTTCCGCAATTTCAATATCAAATACATCAACACCAGCAAACTTCTTGAATAGAACGCCTTTACCTTCCATAACAGGCTTAGAAGCAAGAGGACCAATGTTTCCTAAACCAAGCACGGCTGTACCATTACTCACGACGGCAACCAAATTTCCACGTGCTGTATATTTTGCAGCAGCAGAAGGGTCACGTTCAATTTCCAGACATGGAGCAGCAACACCAGGAGAATACGCAAGCGCTAAGTCTCGTTGGTTTACGAGTTGCTTGCTCGGTGTCACGCTGATTTTTCCAGGTGTAGGAAATTCATGGTAATACAAAGCGGCTTCTTTTAAAGATTGATCGTCCATCTGAGTCTCGATTGTTCCGATAATAATCAGGCATATACATGGCTGATGATTATATTAAGATAAGTGCACAAGAATATAGCACTAGTTCATGTTTTCGCCCAGTCAAAAAAGCTTATTTTCACTGAACGTATAGGCTTATTGACAATTTATATTGGGCGTAAATTAAACTGCCAAAAAGCTCAAAATATGGTTTTAAATGGAATATCTTGCAATTGCTAGACGCATATGTTGCTGTAAGTATTCAGTTGCATGTACTGCAGTTAAGGGTTTGGCAAATAAGTAACCCTGTAATATGTCACAGTTTTGTCGTTTCAAATATTCACATTGCTGTTCTGTTTCAACGCCTTCAGCGACAACTTTTAAGCCAATTGTTTTACCCATCGCGATCATGGCATTAACAATCGCATCTTGTTTTGCGTTACCAATTCTCGAAATAAATGCACGATCAATCTTTAAAATATCAATTGGATATTCAGTTAAATAAGCCAGAGAAGAATAGCCTGTACCAAAGTCATCCAGTGCAATTGAAATATTACGTTCTTTCAATGCGCACAAAATTGTTTTAACACTTTCAGTATTTTCTAAAAATGCTGATTCGGTAATTTCTAACTCTAAATTTTCACCTATAATAGAGTATTGATCGAGTACAGCATCAATATCATGCAATAACTGACCACGCAAAATTTGTTGAGCAACAATGTTTACAGCAATATGGATGTTAGTAAAACCTAGTTTTTGCCATTCTTGTAACTGTTTCGCTGCCTCATACAAGACAAATCGTCCAATATCAGAAATTAGACTGGTACTTTCTGCTAAAGGAATGAAAATATCGGGCATTATTAGACCTTTCGTTGGATGTTTCCAACGAATGAGTGCTTCAAATCCATTAATTTGACAATTCTGAGCAGTGATTTTTGGCTGATAATAAACAACTAGTTCATTGTTTTGAATCGCCTTTCTCAAATCAAGCTCTAAATCAGTATGCTTAACTACGAAGTTGGTTCGCTCACTAGAATAATAACGGATTGTATTTCCACCTAAGCGTTTGGCTTCTGTTAATGCTTGCTCGGCATGGGTATTTAAGTTATCGACTTGACGCCCGTGTTCAGGGTAAATCGCAACTCCAATCGAAATACTGACCACATACTCTTGATTAGCGATATAAAACGGTTTGCTAAAAGCTTCAACAATGTTACTGCATAACTGATTAATTGGCGGATGTAACGGTGACATTTCATAAATAATTGCAAAATCGTCTGCACTTAAATGTGAGACTAAAAGTGCATCAATATTACTGATACGTAAACGTTGTGCCACTTGCTTCAAAAGTTCATTACCCGCTTGATTGCTGAGTAACTCATTCAAGGCACGGAAACGGTCAATATTGAGTCGGATAACTGCTAAATTCTGTATCGAAGCTTCATTGACCAAATATTGATGCAGTTGCTGGTGATAATAGAAGCGATTAGGCAGATCGGTCAGGGTATCGTAATTGGTTAAATATGATAAACGTTGCTCTTGATGTTTACGTTCAGTTTGGTCAGAGACAATCCCGATATAATTAATTACTCGATCTGATTCATCTTTTACAGCATTGATATGAATCCAAAGGAAACATGATTTTTCAGAAAGATAAGTTTCCTGAAACTCACCTTCGTACTCATGTTCTTCGTGCAAAGTATCAAGGATAGACAGATGAAAATTATGATGATGCTGTTTATTTTGTTTTGTAATCTCAAAAAGTTGTTTTTCTAATATGAACTGTTTATCTAAACCCGTTAATTGTTCATATTTAGGATTAACTTCAAGATAGTGGAAGCTATCATCTAGAATGAAGATACCTTCTGAAGCTTGTTCGAATACACTCGCTGCTAATTTTAACCGTTCTTGATCTTTCTTTTCTTGGTTAATATCACGATGAATACCGACCATGCGTAGGGGAGTCTCATCTTTTGGATTTCTTAAAATCACTTGACCAACATCATGAATCCAAACCCATTCACCACTCGGTCGTTTAATGCGGAAAGTTTCTTCGTAACGTTTAGTTTGGCCGCATAGATGTTTGTAAAGTGTATTTTTAACACGTTCAACATCATCAGGATGTACGATTTTATGCAGCAAGGAATAGTGATTCTCAGAATCACGTGTAACTTCTTTACGATGAGAATTGGTAATCCCAACAGTATTATTTTCTAAATTCCATTCCCAAGGTCGAATACCCGCAGTTTCATGTGCAAAAGCTAAATTTTGACGATGTTCCTGCAAACTATTATTGATTTCTGTTAAATCAAAAGTACGCTCGCGAACTTTCTGTTCTAATAAATGATTGTTAAATTGTAATTGAGCTTCAATATCTTTCGATTTATTCACTTCACGTTGTAATTGTTGGCAAAGTTCTTCGGTCCATTGATTGTGTTGTTCAGCCACATCGACCAATTGTTTATTTTTTTCTAAAACTTGGTATAAGCGTTGGTGAATTTTAAAAGTTGCTTGTGCACATAAAAGTGTCGCAAAGAAAGATGAATAATAAGCAAGATAAAAAAGCGTATGTTCTTGGTCGCGATGTAAAATTTGAGAAAAAACTAATGGGGTAATACTTGGAATAAAAAATAAAAAGAAATATTTAACGTGTTGGGTAAGAAAGGTCAGGGCAATAATATGTGAGGAGGTGAGTAGTAGTGCTGTTAAAGTTAAAATATGGGAACCAGATAAATTTGGTACATCTTTGATCAAAAAATAATTGATGATAATCGTACTGATACCCAGTAATAATCCTGTGAAAAAGCAAATAATTTGAAAGG
The DNA here is from genome assembly GCF_001005525.1 of Acinetobacter sp. AG1. Classification (NCBI taxonomy): domain Bacteria; kingdom Pseudomonadati; phylum Pseudomonadota; class Gammaproteobacteria; order Moraxellales; family Moraxellaceae; genus Acinetobacter; species Acinetobacter sp. AG1. Next base: position 11,267 of record NZ_LBMZ01000103.1, read on the forward strand.
CGATATTTGTCTTATGTGCAAACCTAACAGATGAATAATGTTTTATTGAAAAATGACAAATACAATAAAAGCAAAATAAAATGCTCAGGCAAATACTAATCCAGGTCGTAAAAATATTTGCACTAAAAGAATAAAAAAATCCAAATAAAACATAATCTAAGAGAGAAATGCAAAACACACTCAATATAAATAGACGTACATGATTCGTATAGTTAATTTGATCCGTATAAACAAATTGTGGCAAATTTTTTTCATGAACCCCGAGCATACAAAGAATAGTCCTTTTCATTATTTATCTATGCGTACAATCATTATTTTTTGTAAACACGATATAGTTTTATTTTAAATTACCGTTAAACCAGATGGAAAGCAATGCAAATACTTTATTTGGTTGAAAAGTGATAATTTAAAATTGATAAAGCTACAACTGGAGCGGTTTCAGTCCTTAAAACACGATCTCCAATACACCAGTTTTGAAAATGATTTTGGTTAGCAGCATCAATTTCTGCTTCACTTAAACCACCTTCTGGACCAATCAGTAGGGCTAAATCAGGCTGACTATTTAGTACTACATTTTCTTGGTCTTTGTTTGGCGCTAACACAAAACGTGATTGTGGTAGCTGTGCCGATTTTACCCAATCGGTTAAACTAATTGGTGCTAGAACATTTGGAACTTTGTTCATTCCACATTGTTCACACGCAGCAATCGCAATTGACTGCCAATGATCTAATTTCTTTTGATCACGTTCATATCTTAACCGCATTTCACAACGTTCACTAGTCAATAATTGAATAGTTGTGACACCAAGTTCAGTGGCTTTTTGAATCGCATAATCCATACGATCGCCTTTGCTCATGACTTGGCCTAAAATTACTTTAACAGGTGCTGTTCGATCTATAGAGTTAAACTGATCAATAGAAACAAAAGCATTTTTCTTATTAATTTCAGTAAGGGTTACGATATATTCACCACCTTTTCCATTGAAAAAGATGGCTTGATCTTGCTCTTTTGCACGAAGCACTCGTACCCAGTGATGAAACACCGATTCTGTTAATTCAATCGTATTGCCAGTATTTAATTCTGTTTCGATATAAAAACGGTTCATGCTGGGTAAGGCTCGTACAAATTAGTTTAAACCAAGATCAACAACGAGTTGTCGAGTTGGCTCTGTTTGATTCATTGAATAAAAGTGTAAGGTCGGTGCTCCGCCAGCAATTAAACGTTCGCAAAGTTTAACAATCACTTCATGGCCGAAGGCTTTAATACTTTCACTATCATCACCATAAGCAGCAAGTTGTTTGCGAATCCAACGTGGAATTTCTGCACCAGTTCCATCCGCAAAGCGAATTAAATTGCTTGCATTAGTAATTGGCATGATGCCAGGCGCAACGGGAATATCCACACCAGCTTTGGCAATACGTTCGATGAAATAGAAATAAGCATCTGGATTAAAGAAAAATTGGGTAATACCTGCGTTCGCGCCTGCATTCACTTTTTCAACAAAACGTTGGATGTCACCATCAAATGTATCGGCTTGAGGGTGCATTTCAGGATACGCAGCCACTTCAATATGGAAGTGATCGCCTGAATGTTCACGGATAAAGCGAACAAGATCTTGAGCGTAAGGCAATTCGCCAAGGCCAACTTGACCTGAAGGTAAATCACCACGCAATGCTACGATGCGGTCAATCCCTTGTGATTTATATAAATCTAAGAGCTCAGCAATACGAGCTTTATCATCACCAATACAAGAAAGGTGAGGGGCGACGGGCGTGCCTTTGCCATTAAAATCATTAATGGCTGCTAAAGTGCGCTCACGAGTAGAACCACCAGCACCATAAGTAATTGAGAAAAACTCTGGGTTTAATAGCTGTAGTTCTTGGTGAACGATACGTAACTTTTCAGCGCCAGCATCTGTTTTTGGCGGGAAAAATTCAAAAGAAATAGGAACACGTTTCGTCATTTCAAATCCTTTTTTAATCGCTTAGACATTATTTTAGAAAAAAGGGCAGTCCGTAAACGTCTGCCCTGATTTTCTTAGTATTTATAAGCGTCAGATTTGAATGGACCTTCCACAGAAACACCGAGGTAATCTGCTTGTACTTGCGTTAACTGGGTTAATACACCACCAAAGCCAAGCACCATGGCAGCAGCAACTTCTTCATCTAATTTCTTAGGAATCAGTTCTACACGGATTTTCTCAGCTTTTTGATCTTCAGGAAGATCAGCAAATTTCTCACCGAACAAGTGCATTTGACCCAATACCTGATTAGCAAAAGAACCATCCATAATACGTGATGGGTGACCTGTTGCATTACCAAGATTCACTAAACGCCCTTCAGAAAGAAGGATTAAGTAATCATTTTCATTTTCTGAACGATACACTTGGTGAACTTGAGGCTTAACTTCAACCCATTTGTAACCACGGAGGTAAGCAGTGTCGATTTCAGTATCAAAGTGACCGATGTTACACACTACTGCACCTGCTTTTAATGAATCAAGCATTGCTGAATCACAAACGTGGTAGTTACCCGTTGTAGTTACGATAAGGTCAGTGCTTTGAAGAAGATCAAGGTTGATGTCTTCTTTCTTGCCTGTTTGAACACCATTTTTGTATGGAGATACAACTTCGTAACCGTCCATGCATGCTTGCATTGCACAGATTGGATCTACTTCAGTTACACGTACAATCATGCCTTCTTGACGAAGTGATTGTGCAGAACCTTTACCTACGTCACCGTAACCGATCACAAGTGCACGACGACCAGATAACAACATATCTGTACCACGTTTGATCGCATCATTTAGAGAATGGCGGCAACCATATTTGTTGTCGTTTTTAGATTTCGTTACGGAATCATTTACGTTGATTGCAGGAACTTTTAAAGTACCATCACGTAACATTTCATACAGACGTTGAACACCTGTTGTTGTTTCTTCAGTTACACCGTGGATTTTTGCAATCACTTCAGGGTATTTTTCGTGAACAAGTAGTGTTAAATCACCACCATCATCAAGAATCATGTTGGCATCCCAAGGGGTGCCATTTACATTGATTTGTTGTTCAAGACACCACATGTATTCTTCTTCAGTTTCGCCTTTCCAAGCAAACACAGGAATACCCGCAGCAGCGATAGCAGCAGCAGCGTGATCTTGAGTAGAGAAGATGTTACATGATGTCCAACGAACTTCGGCGCCAAGTTCTACGAGTGTTTCGATTAAAACTGCAGTTTGGATTGTCATATGAATACAACCCAAAATTTTTGCACCAGCAAGTGGTTTTTCAGCCGAATAACGCTTACGTAAACCAATCAAAGCTGGCATTTCTGCTTCAGCAAGTTTGATTTCTTTACGGCCGTAGTCAGCAAGAGAAATATCAGCGACTTTATAATCTGTAAATGAAGCAGTAACCGCGTTCATCAGGATCTCCTAGAAAAATAGTATGGATCATTCTGTTCGCGGATGCCGTTGTTGGTTAGCACGAGTGTCTAACCGATCGTCGAGCCTGGCAAATTGATTTTTAGTGCTAATCAATCGTCGCAGCATCCCTCGACTGGGCATTATAATACTTGGAAATGACTTTAGTTCCAATGTTATTTTGTTTGAGATGACTATAAAATGAAGAATTAGATTGCGATAAGTGATTAAATTTTTTGAATGAACGATCAAGGATTCCAAATCCCTTTGAAATCCTTATGTATGCACAAAAGAATCGCATTAAGCTTTTAAATGATCTTCAAATTCTTCGCCAAGCTGCATGGCTAAGGCATTTCCAGATAAGTCACACGTGACCAAACCGTATTCTTTTTTAAAACTAAAGGTAAAACCTTTATTGTCGGCTAAACTTTTTACTGAATATCCTAATTTTTCTAACCAAATACGAAAAGCCAATAAATTTTTTGCTTTCACAACTCTGTTTTTCATTCCAGAACTCCTTTTAACTTGTATTTATTAATAAGGGTGACCTAAAAAATTTTAAAGGGGGATTGCATATATTTATTTTTCTTCATGTAACTAATGTAAAATTAGATTAATTGAAACCGAAATTAAACTTAAATTTTATCTGATAAAATTATTTAAATAATTGATTTTATTTATTTGTATTGTTTTTTCTCGGATTGGATTTTGATCCAAAATAAATGTAAAAAATGATTTCACTTTCTACTTTTTAAAAACTAAATTTTAGCCTTTAAAAAGTAGAACTTTAAAATTAGAACTGATCTTTAAGTGCTCTGATCCGTGCGAAATCTTCGACACTTTCTGTGCGTAAGAAAGGATTTGTTTCAAGCTCTAATTCAATTGTACTTGGTAGGGTAATTTGTTCTGCATCTCTCAATGCTTTGACTTCTTTTATGCGTTCTTGTAGCGCAACATTATGAGGTTCAATTGTTAATGCAAACTCAGCATTTGCAAGCGTATATTCATGTGTACAATAAACTTTGGTTTGTATTGGCAATGCTGCTAAGCGATTTAATGAGTGGTACATTTGTTCAGCAGAACCCTCAAATAGGCGTCCACAGCCCATTGCAAATAATGTGTCACCAGAGAAAAGCGTGTCTATTTCTTCAATAAAATAAACAATATGACCTAGTGTATGCCCTGGTGTTGCAATAATTTCAACTTTTAAATCATTAAAGTGAAAATGGTCGTTATGTTGCAGCGGGTTCGATATAAAAGAAATTTTACTGAGTTCATCACGTGGACCGAAAACAGGTAAATTTTGGTCAGCCAATAGACCTTGTACGCCATCAGTATGATCTCGATGCCAATGTGTTAACCAGATTTGTTTCAACTCAAGTTGATGTTGTTCGCAAAAATCGGTAACAAGTGCTGCTTCTGTTGGATCAATTGCTACGACTTCTTGCGTATGAGTATCTTCTAATAACCAAATATAGTTTTTTAAGGCATTTTTTACGTCAATTGCATGAATTTTATAATGCATGGCCGAATCCTAAATCTCTGATTTATGTGGTTATTGATGAATTGAGTATTTGAATAATCAAATCATAATTAGTTTAAGTGTAAATGTATAAGAGTGCAAAAGCTTGCGTAAGAATTGATACAGAATGCTGACTTTTTAGGGCATATTATGACAGCTTCAATCATGAAGCATTTTTCAAGTTGACAAGTTATAATTTTTCTATAAATATGATATAAAATTTTGATAAATTAATGGTTTATATTCATCTTTGGTGGTGTGAAAAATACTTAATTAAAGCTAACATAGTTTAAAAATTAGATTTAACAATATTTAACGAAGTAAAACATTTAAAGATGAAATGAAAAATAAATCATAAGAATAAAGTGAGAGCATTATGACTGATTTGGTAGATCATGAGATTGTCGTTATCTTCAAAAAATATTTATATCCTTTGTCTTCCAAACTTACAGAAATGTTGAATGAGCATTTTAGCCATCAAACAGAGCGTCGTGGTTGTGGTTATACTCAAGCCACTCGTGTGATAGCTGAATTTGTTTCACAACCTCGTGATATGTTGGGATTCCAAGATTTTCGTATTTTTGAAGACTACGAGGTTAAAGGATTGAAAAACATTTTAAATCAAAGTTCTTCATATGGTTTAGTGTTAGAAACTTGGCGTAATTTAGATATTAATATTGATGTGCAACAATATTTAGAACGTTCTAATTCACAAGATACATTTACTCAAAATTTGCAACAAGAAGTTGATTTTCAAGCGAAGCTTAGAAAAATCCATCAATATGCAGAGCTTGAAGAAAGCATTTTAATTTGCCAATTACTTTCAGATATTATTCTTCCACAAACAATTGATCAAATTGAAATGATTGAGTGTCATTCTCTAGAGGAAAAGCCCAAAGTTGGCTCATGTCCGATGGCAGAAAAATTTTTCTTGCGAATTGCACATCATCGTTTATTGAGACAAGGTGAAATTAATATTTTTGTGGATGATAATGGTTTACCCATTATGATGGAGAAACTGAATATGGGGGATAATCACTCCTGTATCAGTCTCGTGCCATTGATGATGAATGGGGTGCGCTTACCTGCAGGAAGTCTTTTCTCTGCAAGTTATGAAGTCGATGCGCTGGAAAAGAAGCCTAATAAACAATATAAAGGATATGTGATCCCAATTGCTCAAATGAATGGTTTTTGGTTTTTACGATTAACGACACTGGCTGTTTCGCCAAAAAACCGTGCACGTGCGTTTGGGTATCATTTTAAACAACAGGTAGATAATGGATTATTTAGACCTGATACGACGGAACTAAGTCAACTGATTGAGATTGCAAAAGATCAAATTTATGTAGGGCATCCATGCTAAAAGCTTGTTACGCACCACGCTATTTTGCAAGAACACATACCAACAGTATGGAAAAACTGACAGCCGTCGCTGATGTGCTGCGAACTCATCAAATGGTTGATTTAATTGATCCAGGTTTAATTGATACTGAGATATTAAAAAAACTACATAACCCAGAATATGTGGAAGCCTTTTTATCGGGAGAATCTGCATTTGCTACTATTCAGGGTTTTAAACCTTGGAATGAGCAATTAAGGGATGCCATTCTGTCGGTGCAAGCGGGGCAGCTTTTAGGAGCTGAGATCGCATTGAAAGAAGGGATTGCTGCAAATATTGCACAAGGTTTTCATCATGCGAGTTATGAATCTGGTGCCGCATATTGTACTTTTAATGGCTTGGCATTGGTTGCAAAACAAAATCCTGAGAAGCGGATTTTTATTTTAGATTGTGATCAACATGGAGGCGATGGCACAGCAATATTTACCAATCGGATGACCAATTTGATTAATTTTAGTATTTTTGGAGTTCGTTTTGGTTGTAAGGCTGGTGAACGTAGTTTGACTCGCTATGTTCATCCTAAACAGGGTAATTTTGATTTGTATCGCGAAGCAATTTTTGAAGCGTTTCAATATGCTTCACATTGGGAAGCAGATCTAATTATCTATCAAGCTGGTATGGACTGCCACCAACTAGATAAATATGGCTCAAAATGGTTTACCACTGAGTTGTTATATGAACGAGATCGCCTGGTTTTTGAAATGGCAAAAAAAATGAAAATTCCATTACTGTTTGTATTGGCGGGTGGGTATCAAGAACTGGATGATTTAGTGCCTTTGCACGTCAATACATTCAAAGCTGCAAATGAAATTTACTTTCCTTGAAATAGTAGAAAGATACAAAAAAAGCCCTCAAAATGAGAGCTTCCTCTTATGCTGTGATTAGCGTAATTTTGCTAACCAATCACCAAATGATTGAACGAGTTGAACTAAAATTAGCAGTACAATCACGGTTAAAATAACAACACTGGTATCAAAGCGTTGATAACCATAGGAAATAGCTAAATCACCGATACCTCCTGCACCAACTGCGCCAGCCATTGCAGTTGCACCAATTAAGGAAATCGTCCCTGTGGTCAGATTCAAAATTAATGAGCTACGTGCTTCGGGGATAATAAATTTAAAAATGATCTGCCAAGGTGAGGCACCCATAGCTTGAGCTGATTCAATAATACCCTCATTCACTTCAAGTAATGAAGTTTCAATCAATCGCCCTAAATACGGACCTACGTAAATGGTGAGGGGAACAATCGCAGCCCAAGTACCAATCGAAGTTCCAACTAATAATTTAGTTAATGGAATGACTGCAATAAGTAAAATGATAAACGGTAAAGAACGTAGTGCATTTACAATTGGGTTGAGAAAATAATAGATTGCTCGATTTTGTAAGATACCACCTGTGCGAGTGACAACTAAAGTTACACCTTGAACCAATCCCCAAATACAACCAAAAAGCAAAGAGAAGAACACCATTTGGAAGGTTTCTTGTAATGCCGTGACGAATTGATCAATTGAAAGGGAACTGTGCCAAAACGGCGCGGAAGCTTCAGTTAGCCATTGTACGATTAAATCTCTCATTGGCTCACTCCTGATTGTTCAACTTTCACGCCTTGTTGCTCAAGAAACTTAATAGCGTCTTGAATAGTCGCAGAATCACCCAAAAGTTGAATAAACATCTGTCCAATCACAGTGCCATTGATTTCAGTCATGTTGGCAAAAAGAATATTTAAGCTCAAATCAAATTGTTTAATCACAGCTTGAATTACTGTTTCTTGAGCAGACGTCCCCAAGAATTGCAGACTATAAATACTATTATGATGCTTATGTTCAAGGTTATTGAGGATATTAATTGGTAACTGTTGTTGCAAAACTGTTTGAATGAAGGTCTTTGTAGTCGAATGCTGAGGTTGGCTAAAAATATTGAGGGTGGGGCCTGTTTCAATCACATGACCTGCTTCCATCACTGCAACATAGTCACAGACTGACTCAATTACATCCATTTCATGGGTGACCATCACAATGGTAATCTTCTGTTCTTTATTAATCTTTTTTAATAGCGCTAAAACGGATTGTGTGGTCTGGGGGTCAAGTGCAGAGGTTGCTTCATCACATAGTAAAATTTTGGGATGGTTTGCAAGCGCGCGTGCGATACCTACACGTTGTTTTTGTCCACCTGAAAGTTCATCAGGGTAGGCATCTTTCTTATGCTTGAGATCGATGAAATCTAATAGCTCTGCTAAGCGCTTTTCACGATCAGCTTTGTTATGCCCCAATAATTTGAGTGGCATTTCAATATTTTCAGATACTGTTTTAGTTTGCAGTAAATTGAAATGTTGAAAGATCATGCCGATATTTGCACGTTCTTGACGAAGCGTACGCGCATCCATTGCAGTAAAGTCTTTCTGATTGATAATCACTTGTCCCTGAGTCGGGCGTTCAAGCAAATTAATCAAACGGATCAACGTACTTTTACCTGCACCACTATAACCAATAATGCCGAAGATGCTGCCTTCTGGGATCTCTAAATTAATTTGATCCAGTGCGTTGATCGTTTGACCTTTCAATTGATAGTGTTTCGAAATGTTTTTAAATTGGATCATGTTCGTCAGTACTAAGCAAAAAAGAAAAAACAGGCAAATATCTTTGCCTGTTTCATTGAAAATATTATATTACGATTTTGCTTCAGTGAGATAGCTTGTCGGTTTGTTTACATCAACTTTTGTACCTGCAAAATGTTCTTGCACATATTTTTTCACAGCTTCTGTATGATAAAGCGCACCAACTTTTTGTAGTACTGCATCGTCTTTACGAGATTCAGCAGTTGCTAAAACATTGACATTTAATTTAGTACTTTGATCAATTGGTTCGTAATAGATTGCATCTTTAAGAACGTTCAAACCACCTTCTAAAGCCAAGGTATTACCTAATAAAATCGCATCAACTTCGTCTTTTACACGTACAGCTGTCGCCATTTGAATTGGCTTGATTACGATTTTTTTACTATTTTCGATAATGTCCGCAGGTGTGCCTTTCACAGGATCGAAATCAGCTTTTAATTTGATTAAACCTGCGCTTTGTAAAAGTAACAATGCACGTGATTCGTTTGCACCGTCATTTGGGATTGCAATGGTTGCACCTTGAGCAAATTCTTCAACTTTTTTGACTTTACTTGAATAAATGCCCATCGGTTCTAAATAAGTCGTTGAAACAGGTGCAATCTTATCTTTATTTGCCGCATTAAAAGCAACAAGGTAAGCGTAAGATTGGAAGGCATTAATATCAACTTCTTTATTAGCAACAGCTGTATTCATGGCAACATAGTCAGTGAAGTTTTTGACTTCAAGTTTAATACCTGCGGCTTTGGTTTCAGGTAAAGTTGCAATATAACGCCAAATATCAGCATCTGAGCCAGTAGATGCCATAACAACAGTTTGTAATCCACCAGCATTCGCTTTTTGCTCAGTAGATGCGGTATCAGGCTGTTTACTGCATGCTGCAAGTAATAACACCGATACACTTAAAAAAAGGCTGATCAGCTTTTTCATGTATAAATCCTAGTCGGAACAATGCCGAGAAAATCTTCATTCCTCTAGCATCAGGAATCGCAATGGTTTTGTATGTTGTAAATTGGCATCATCATTCAAAATTATTTTAGATTTTGAATCTAAGACGTTTTACAACATTGAAAAATAGATGATTGTTCATGTTCTACTCTAATGCTACTAGACTAAGAAGAAGAGCCAATCAAATTATTCTTACGCTAAATCTTGAAGTAGATGAAATGTCACAATTTAAAATTAATATTCTAAATATATGATAATGATCAAAAAGAATCTTAACTATAGTTAACAATTCATCTATTAATTTACCAATCATACCAATAATTTAGATCTTGTTATAGTAGTTGTGCTAGATACTTCAAAGTCTAACGGTATGATTATTTAAGAAAAATTATGTTCTAAGTAAATATAAATGAATGATAGTTTTATGAATTTTTCTGAATACAGATTGCAAATAGTTTACTTTAAATTGAATATATATTTTTCTGAATTTTTTATTTATATAATGAATATAGATGCTTGATTTATGCACTATTTGTGAATAAAAAAGCCTTCCGAAGAAGGCTTCCTTTCATCGTTATAAGGCTTATTCAGCTTGTTCACGTGCAATCGCACGGTAACCAATATCGCTACGATATTGCATACCTGTAAATGTCACTTGACCACATACTTCTAAAGCATTGATCTGTGCTTCAAGTACTGTATCACCTAATGCTGTTACACAAAGAACGCGACCACCAGCTGTGATGATATGGCCATCTTCTGTCGTTGCCGTACCTGCATGGAAGATCTTAGTATCTTCAGGAGATTGTCCGATACCAGAAATCACATCACCTTTACGTACAGTATCAGGGTAGCCTCCAGCTGCAAGTACAATACCGATTGATTTACGTTCATCCCACTCAGCTTCGCTTGGTAAATTACCAGCAATACCCGCTTCAACCAAATCAACCAAAGATGATTTTAAGCGCATCATAATCGGTTGTGTTTCTGGATCACCGAAACGACAGTTAAATTCAATAACGCGTGGTTGACCTTGTTCATCAATCATTAAACCAGCATATAAGAAACCTGTGTAAACATGACCATCAGCTGCCATACCATCAACTGTAGGACGCATGACTTCATTCATTACACGTTCAAATACTTCTGGTGTAACCACTGGAGCAGGAGAGTAAGCACCCATACCACCAGTATTTGGACCTTGGTCGCCTTCAAAAATACGTTTATGGTCTTGTGAAGTTGCCATAGGTAAAATGTTGTTGCCATCGATCATACAAATGAAACTTGCTTCTTCACCTGCAAGAAATTGTTCAATTACAACACGTGAACCAGCGTCACCAAACTTGTTGCCTGCAAGCATATCGTCTATCGCAGCAAAAGCTTCTTCGTTGGTCATTGCAACGATTACACCTTTACCTGCCGCTAAGCCATCCGCTTTGATCACGATTGGTGCGCCATGTTTTTCGATATAAGCTTTTGCAGCATTTACTTCAGTAAATACATCATAAAATGCTGTTGGGATGTTATGACGTTTTAAGAAATGTTTAGCGAATGCTTTAGAACCTTCAAGCTGTGCAGCGTACTGAGTCGGTCCCCAGATTTTTAAACCTGCTTCACGTGCTGCATCAACCACACCATTTACTAAAGGTGCTTCAGGACCAACAATCACTAATGCCACATCATTTGCCTTTGCAAATTCGATAATGGCAGGATTATTTAAAATATCGATGTCAACGTTTTGACACTTATCTTCAGTTGCTGTGCCTGCATTACCTGGAGCAACAAAAACTTGTGTTACTTTTGAATCTTGTGCGATTTTCCATGCAAGTGCATGTTCACGGCCACCGCTACCCAAAACTAAAATATTCATTATTAAGTTATTTCCTTTTTCCGTATTTAAGAATATACCTGTTCAGAATAAAAAAGTCCCCCTAGGATGCGATTTAGATGTCGCAAGAAAGAGGGACTCAGGGGGTATTAATGACGGAAGTGACGCATACCCGTGAACACCATTGCAATACCAGCTTCATCAGCGGCTGCAATAGTTTCCTCATCACGCATAGAACCACCCGGTTGGATAATACATTTAATGCCAGCTTTAGCCGCATTATCAATACCATCACGGAATGGGAAGAATGCATCAGATGCCATGACCGCACCTTCAACCACTAAGCCAGCATGTTCAGCTTTGATTGCAGCAATACGAGCAGAATTTACGCGGCTCATTTGACCTGCGCCTACACCAATCGTTTGACGATTTTTAGCATAAACAATCGCATTTGATTTCACATATTTTGCTACTTTCCAAGCAAAGATAAGATCATCAATTTCTTGTTCGGTTGGTGCGCGTTTAGTTACTACTTTTAGATCATCTTTGGTGATCATACCTAAGTCTTGATCTTGAACTAACAAACCACCATTCACGCGTTTATAGTCAAGTTGAGCGGTACGTGCATCGATTGCAGGAAGTTCACCACAGACTAACACGCGTACATTCTTTTTCGCGCCAGTAACTTCAAGTACGCCTTCAGCAATACTTGGTGCAATAATCACTTCAACAAATTGGCGATCCACAATGGCTTGTGCAGTTGCAACGTCTAATTCACGGTTGAATGCAATGATGCCACCAAACGCAGATTCAGGATCAGTTGCATAAGCAAGATCATAAGCCGCTTGGATACCATCTAATGAAACTGCAACACCACATGGGTTTGCATGTTTAACGATGACACAAGCAGGTTTTGCAAATGATTTAACACACTCAAGTGCTGCATCTGTATCTGCAATATTGTTATAAGACAATTCTTTGCCTTGTAATTGTTTCGCAGTTGAAACTGATGCTTCTTTAGCATTTGCTTCAACATAGAATGCTGCATTTTGATGAGGGTTCTCACCATAACGCAAATCTTGAGCTTTATTGAGTTGGGTGTTGAACGTGCGAGGGAATAAATCTGCTTCACCCTCAGTTTTGCCAACACGAGCACCAAGATAAGATGCAATCATGCCATCATATTGTGCTGTGTGCTCAAACGCTTTTACCGCTAAGTCGAAACGAGTCTCGTAAGAAAGTGCACCATGATCTTTTAATTCCGCAACAACTAAATCATAGTCAGAAGCATTTACAATAATACCCACAGAAGCATGGTTCTTTGCTGCTGCACGCACCATTGTTGGACCACCAATGTCGATGTTCTCAATCGCATCTGCAAGTGAGCAGTTTGGTTTAGCAACTGTTGCAGCAAATGGATAAAGGTTTACTACCACAAGATCAATTGCATCGATATTGTGTTCTTGCATCACAGCTTCGTCTAGACCGCGACGTGCCAAGATACCACCATGAATTTTTGGATGTAGTGTCTTAACACGACCATCCATCATTTCAGGAAAACCTGTATGTTCAGAAACTTCTACTACAGCGATATTGTTGTCTTTAAGCAACTTGTATGTACCGCCCGTAGATAAGATTTCTACCCCTAATCCAGCAAGGTTTTGAGCAAATTCAACGATTCCAGTTTTGTCGGAAACAGAGATTAAAGCACGTTTGATAGTCATGATTCTAGTCAACAGTTTGAAGTCTACAGATTAAAACAAAGGCAAAAAAAATGCCCACGAGAACGTGAGCATTTTATCAATTATTCACTCATTAAACCGTGAGCTTTTAACTTTTTACGTAAAGTTCCGCGGTTAAGGCCTAAAATCTCAGCAGCGCGCGTTTGATTGCCACGAGTGTATTCTAAGACCACAGATAAAAGAGGTTTCTCCATTTCTGCTAAAACCATGTCATAAACTTGAGATGGTTGCTCACCTTGCAATTGTGCAAAATAATGACGAACTGCGCGATCTACATGGATGCGAAGAGCGACATCAGATTGAGCCGTAAAAATAGGAGATTTGCTATTCATGCGTGTTAATCCGAAAAATCAAAATACCACTTGGATAAAGTGATATGTAAATGTGGTCTAAATTACTGAGTCCTGTTTTAGATCCTAAAACAGTGACTCTAAAACAAAGGGACTATTAGCTTGCCACAAATCCTCGTTTTGTGTAAAAAATAAGCGTAACAATAGTTAAATATTTGTTACAGCCTACTTTCAAAAACAAAAAAACCAACAATGCGCTTATGTGTTAGAAGCACAGTTCGTTTAACGATTTTATTGTCTATAAATAACGAGGAGTAAGTGGGTTAAGCATTCGTGGCGCGTATCATACCACTGTCTGCGAAAAAGTGAGCAAATTAACTGCACTTTTTTTTATTTTTTTGTCATTTTTTTACGCTTTTAAGGTTGTACAATTTCTAAACTATAATCATCGAAGCTATTTTTACTCTTTGGCACTGTAAATTCGAATCGAAAAGGGCTATTCGTTGGGATTCTTTGGATGCTTTTTAAACTATCCACTAAATAATCTTGTGGCTTTAGAGTGATATCGGTGATGACTTCTCCATTTTCTTTTAGAATCACTTTAATAGAAGGAATCACAAGACTATCTTTGTGACGGTTTACTAATACGCCCGTGAAGCTTGTTTCATCTTTTCCTACACGTTTAATTTTTACTTTTTCAAAACTAAGAAATTTATATTGTTCATTTTTTATTTTGCACGTTACTACACTGCAAGCATAGTTAAAGATGCGATTCAATGCTGGACTATCATGCATGAGTTTTGGATTGAACCATAAAATCTGAAAAGCAAAAACTAGAATTAATGCAATATTGCCTAATCCCCACAATGTGTAATAAAGCCAGCCATGTTGTTTATGATTTTGTTCATGGTCGATTAATAAGTTATCTTCTGATAAGTTCAAATTAGGCAATGCCGTAACAGGTTCAGTATTAAAGTAATTTAAATTATTTAAATAAGTCAATAAATCAATATTTGAGTTCTCAATTTTCTGATCAAAAATACTCAAAATTTGCATTTGCTTCTCAGCAAAAGAACTATCGGGTTGAATCGAAGAAAATAATGAACGATTTGGTGGTGTTAGGGTTGTGTCAGCCGTTTCAGAATCGATTAGATTCGTTAAAGCATTAAAATTAATGATACATTTTGGGCAACAAACCATGCCCTGTGCAACGCTAAGTTGTGAAAGGGTTACTTTATACACGGTTGAGCATTTGGGGCAGCGGGTTTGTTTTTCACTCATAAGGAACAAATTTCTCAAATTGTTGTTTTACGTTTTCCTGAGATGCGACACCAGTTCTCTTCACGTTTTTCGATCTGTAATATATCAAAAAATTCAGAGTAAACACTAGAAACATCAGCAACTTGCTCTTCGATTACACCAGCAAGTGCAAATTCACCCTCATTTTTCAATAAAGTTGAGAATTCAGGCGCAAGTGCCATTAGCGGTGCCGCTAAAATATTCGCGACAAGTATGTCCGCTTGTTGTTGTTTGAATTCTTGCTCAAACTCTTCAGGTAATCCTACATAAAGACGCTCAAGTACACCATTTAATTCTGCATTTTGTTTTGTAGCCAATACTGCTTGAGGATCGATATCGGTGGCATAAACTTTTTGAGCACCAAGCAGTAAAGCTGCAACCCCTAAAATGCCCGAACCACAGCCGTAGTCAATGACGATTTTATCTTTTACATCGGTTTTACCCAACCACTGTAGGCACAAGAAAGTGCTGGCATGGTTACCTGTACCAAAAGCAAGACCTGGATCAAGTTTAATATTTGTTGCATCAGCTTCAGGTGGTTCTAACCACTCAGGTACGATCCAATATTTCTCGCCAATTTGGATTGGTTCGTAATAGTCCATCCATGCGCGTTCCCATACTTGATTTTCTAAATATTCATGACGCATCGGAACGTTAGGAAGTTGCGCCTTGAGGAAAGCTTCTAAGGTATCAACATCGATAGGATCATCTTCTTCTTGTTGATAAATTCCAGTAACAATAACTTTATTCCATAGTGGCGTTTCACCCGGTAACGGTTCAAGAAGTGCCTGATCTTCAGCATCATCCAAAGTCACACTCACAGCACCTAAAGAGAGAAGCAGTGTTTCAGTAAGCTCAACTTGATCTTGATCAACGGTAATATGAATTTGTAGCCAGTTCACAGGAAAACCTAAGTAAATGTATTTGGGGTTATTGTAATAGATTCAGCTTGCCTAAAGGGATTATAAAATAGGCAGATTACAATTTTAAGATCTTTTTTTTGAATTTAGTGTGTTGATCACATCAAATACGATAAAAGAATGCGCTTACGTCACATTCTTTTATCATTTTAAATGTTTATAACTTTTCTATTTGCACAAATCTATGGTGTTTGTACTGAACTTACTGGACGAGGTGCGGACTGAGTTTCTGAAATTTTGCTTTGAGTTTCTGGTATCGCGTTGTTAGCAGGCATTGGTGGCTGGAATGCTAGTTTTCCAGCTTCATTCGGTTCACATGTGCCATTATAAACAACACCTTTATAAGCAAAAGAAACCATATCACCTTGTTTTTTGCTTTTACAAACTTGTTGATACTTTTTAGCTTGAGCATCAACAGTCGATTTAGCATTTACTTGTGCAGTTAAAGCTAAACATAGGCTACAAAGAAACGATGAAATTAAAAGCTTTTTGTTCATATCATTTTCCTAAAGTATTTTATGCATTAATTAGAATAAGAAATTCATTCAATAAAACAGTGGTGATCAGGTTAATGATTGTGTGGCGCTTTGTTAAACATAGAAGAAAAATGCAACAGAAGGTTTCTTTTTGTGTGTTTTGTATACAGATCATTGATTTCTAGTGAATAAGAATATTGACGGTTTTTGTCAACTTAATATGAAAAATCCTGTATAATACTCTGTCATTTTTTGAATACACATTTACCACTATGCACTATCCTAAAGTTTACGACGTTATCGTAATTGGTGGCGGTCACGCTGGTACGGAAGCGGCGCTTGCTGCTGCTCGTATGGGAAGACAAACATTATTGTTGACGCATAATATTGAAACTTTGGGGCAGATGAGCTGTAACCCTGCAATTGGTGGTATTGGTAAATCACACCTTGTCCGCGAGATCGATGCACTAGGTGGTGCAATGGCACTTGCTGCGGATAAAGGTGGTATTCAGTTCCGTATTCTAAATTCTCGTAAAGGTGCGGCTGTACGTGCAACACGTGCACAGGCTGACCGTGTTCGTTATAAAGCTGCAATTCGTGATACTTTAGAAAATCAAGCGAATCTGGATATTTTCCAACAAGCTGCGGATGATTTGATTGTTGAAGGCGACACAGTTAAAGGCGTTGTAACCCAAATGGGCATCCGTTTTGATACCAAAACTGTGGTATTGACGACAGGTACTTTCTTGGGCGGTGTGATCCACGTTGGTCTACAAAACTCAAGTGGTGGTCGTGCGGGCGATCCACCGTCAATTGCATTAGCTCATCGTTTGCGTGAACTTAAATTGCCAGTAGGTCGTTTAAAAACAGGTACGCCGCCACGTATTGATGCGCGTACTGTTGATTTCTCTGTTATGACGCCACAGCCAGGTGATTTCCCATCGCCTGTAATGTCATTTATGGGTGATGCATCTATGCATCCTGAACAGGTGAATTGCTATATTACCCATACAAGCGAAAAAACCCATGAAATTATTCGTGGTGGTCTAGATCGTTCACCTATGTATACGGGTGTAATTGAAGGTGTAGGTCCGCGCTATTGCCCATCAATTGAAGATAAAATTCACCGTTTTGCTGATAAAGATTCACATCAAGTGTTCTTGGAACCAGAAGGCCTGGATACACATGAACTTTATCCAAACGGAATTTCGACTTCTTTGCCGTTTGACGTACAGTTCAATTTAGTTCGTTCGATCCGTGGTATGGAAAATGCGCATATCTTACGTCCGGGCTATGCGATCGAATATGATTATTTCAATCCACAAGCATTGAAATTTACACTTGAAACCAAAGCGATTCAAAATCTGTACTTTGCTGGTCAAATCAACGGTACCACAGGTTATGAAGAAGCGGGTGCACAGGGCTTGCTTGCTGGTTTGAATGCTGCACGCCGTGCGTGGGAACAAGAAGAGTGGACACCAAAACGTGATCAAGCTTACATGGGCGTATTGGTTGATGATCTGATCACGCTGGGTACTAAAGAGCCATACCGTATGTTTACCTCGCGTGCGGAATACCGTTTGATGTTGCGTGAAGACAATGCTGATCAGCGTTTAACGTCTATTGGCCGTGAGCTTGGTTTAGTGGATGATGAACGTTGGGCTGCATATAGCGAAAAAATGGAAGCTGTTGAGCGCGAAACTTCTCGTTTACAGCATTTGTGGGCTGCGCCAAACAATCCAATGGGTAAAAAATTCGTTGAAATGACGGGTGCTGATCTTAGTAAAGAATGTAGTGCGATTGATTTGTTGAAACGTCCAAATATCAATTTCAGTCAAATTGCAGAGTTAACGGGTTCTGAAGTTTCAGAGCAAGTGGGTGAGCAAATCGAAATTGCGGTGAAATACGAAGGCTATATTAATCGTCAGCATGAAGATGTTGCACAATTGAAACGTCTAGAAGAAACCCGAATTCCTGCTGATTTTGAATATGATGGGATTTCAGGTTTGTCACGTGAAATCACCTTGAAGTTAAAAACAGTCCGTCCAGAAACTTTGGCACAAGCTAGTCGTATCCCTGGTGTGACTCCCGCAGCAGTACAATTATTGATGATCACCATTCGCAAAAATAATATGGCGAAGAAATCAGCATAATTCTTGTATAAAGTTACGTGTTAAAAATACCCTCTTATTATAAGAGGGTATTTTTTTAATTTTTATGATTTTGTTCTTAACCATTTATCTATGGGAAATTGAATGAAGAATTGGCTCATTTTATTTATCGCAATTGTTGCTGAAGTTGTTGCTACTTCTGCTTTAAAAAGTAGTGAAGGGTTTACTAAGCCGATTGCATCTATAGTTGTGATTCTTGGTTATATGATTGCATTCTATTGCTTATCTTTAACCTTAAAAATAATCCCTGTCGGTATTGCTTATGCAGTTTGGTCGGGTGTAGGAATTGTTTTAATTACCACCGTGGCATGGTTTGTATTTGATCAGAAGTTAGATGTTTGGGGAATTATTGGGATTGTACTGATTATGAGTGGTGTATTGATTTTAAACTTATTGTCGAAAACGAATTCTCATTAATCAAATAAGAAACCGAGCTGATATTTGCTCGGTTTCTAACTCAAATTTTATAAATCAAAATTAACGTCCAGCAAAATCAAATACACCATTTAAAGTAATTGACTGGTTGATTGTGTCAAATTGATTTTCTTCATAAAATAAATTTGTATTTTTAAATGTGATACTTGTATTTTTATCATCGTAAGATATTCCTTTACATGATTTCTTGGCATCGCATGTAAAAGTATATCTAAAAACTGTAAGCACATTAGAGTTAGGAGCGACTCTCAAATCGTATTCATGAAAGCTAACTTTTTCAATTTGTTTATTCTTTATCTCAACATCGATAAAATCATTACCAAATTTCTGTAAGTTATGATTAGCGACATCAAAATATTGTGCAGGAACTTGAAAATCTGAATATCCAAAATCTTCTTTTTTGATAGGGCTAATTTGTAGCTTTGTATGGGGTTTATTTACCTTCACGAAACCATTTAATTCGCGGTATGTAGAAGGACAAGTATCTAACAATGGTAGGTTTGGAGTTAAAAGAGCATCATTTGTATGCTTATATGTTGTCTGATCAAATGTTAAAGTAATATCATTTGAGTTTTCAGTAACCGTAATAGATGATGGTGATGCATAAATATCGCTTATCTTCGATATGCATGCACCAGATAAACCGCTTAATGTTTCTGTTCTAAGTATAGTAGAGGGTGGGAACTTATCATTTAATGTTGTAATGAACTGGTCCAATTTTAAACCAGTATCAAAATTATTTTCTGTATAAGTGTCGAAAGAAATTTGTTTCAAAATAGGATCGTATATAACTGCTAATGGCATATTTTTTTGTTGATTTATTAAGAGATTTGACACGCTTGTTTTTCTAATATCTTCGAATGTTTGAGGCAAATTAGATAATGAACCTGCTAGCTTTCCATTTAAAGTGATGAAACTTTTGATTGTATTGGTTGAATCAGTTAGGTTTGAAGTGGATAGTTTTGCATTATGAAACGTAAGCTCGCTATAACCTGTTTTATCATCAAAGTTAATTTGAATGTTTTTGCAAGCATCATAAAAAAATTCACTACAAGCATACTGCATAGACCCTACTTGTAATTCACCTATTTTAGTTGGACTACTTTTAATTGAAGCGCCTAATATTTCTTTGAGTATCGGATCGTATTTGACATACAAAGTTTTACTTACATCATTTTTATCTAAATTATAACTAAAAATAATTGAAGATTTTGATTTTTCAAAATGATGCGTAACTGAATAAGCATTTATATTATCATCTTGATTGCTCGTTCTTCCTGCAATCTGAATGACTGGGTCTGAATCTTTTTGTAAAGTTAAATCACTTTTAAACTCAGTTGTGAAGGTTGCAGGGCTAGTCGAATTATTTTCTTTAGATTGATGATTATCACTACCACAAGCAGATAGTATTAATGATGTAGTTAAGACAGCGACACTCGATTTAATATTTAACATTGTTAGTTTTCTACTAGGATTATTTTGTAGCAGAATAATATCGATTTATTATTGTGTTTAAAAGCTCCCAGATTAATAATTTTTAAAGCCTAATCGTAGTGATTAGGCTTGTTTATCCTCAATAAAATAAAATTTACAAAGCGATTTCAATCCCTTGTTTTAAATTCTGCTGATCTAGTTGAGTATTAGCATCAATTTTTGCATAGGCTTTAGGTAATACACGGCGAGCAACACGATTCACTTTTTTTTCTAACCATAATGGCATTTTGATGGCTAGAGGGTTTGTTTCCGTATGCGATACATCAGTTAAAACACGCGTTCCCATAATATAATCGAACCAAGGTTTAGTGACGCACCAATTCGCATTTTGGTTGCTGGTCATGTGATGATCATAATGCCATGGAATTCGTTTTTTTGCATATTCTGGATCTAAGTGTGATTTGGCATGAACTTTCCAATAATTCCAAATGCCGTAATACAAACCAGCAGTAAAGAAAGGTGCAACAGGTAGAAAAATAGTTGATGCTGCTGCTAGACCGATAAGTGCCGATTTCTCATTATACATTTCAGCATTTTTAAACATGGATTCTGCATAACCTTCGTCATGAAAGTTATTCAAACGAGCACGCTTATGGTGAGCAATATGAGTAAAAAAAGGACTATTTCTATTTTTACTTGGAAATTCATGTAACCAAACTCTATGAAAATACCATTCCATACCATTTGCAACAAAGATACCTACAGGGAAACCAATCATGTTGAATATACCGAATAAAACATGCATTGAATTTTAGAAAAAGAAAAAGGAAATGTTTTGACCGCTCTGACAGTTTTAATCTGCCTATTAAATCAAATTATTTTTGTTTTCTTTGACGATAAGCTGTTGGTGTTTCCCCAGTCCAACGTTTAAATGCTCTAGAAAAGGCTGATGGTTCAGAAAATCCTGTTAAGTAAACGATTTGATCAATATTCTCTTGTGTCTGAGATAACAAGCGTCTAGCTAAACGTTCACGATAACCCGCAATCACTTTTTCGTAGCTGGTATTAAGTAAATGTAAATCAGCTCTTAAGCTGCGAGCGCTCCTATTTAAATGTTTAGCAACGATATTCTGGTCAAATTCCCCTGATTCTAATAGACCACTTGCCAGAATTTTTTCTATTTGTTCTATGAGTTTGTGTTTATTGAGGAGTTCAATTTGAGATTTTGCATGGTGTTCATGGATTTTTAATAATTCAGGTTCGTAGGCAGGGGAAGATTGTCCTAATAAGTCATTATTAAATTCAATATAACCTTCAATTTGTCCAAGTTTGACAGGACAACCCCATGTTTTAAAATATTCTTCTTGTGTTGCACCATCAAGATATGGCAAACCAATTTCAATCGGTACAAAAGTATTTTCACTCATATATTTAAAAAAAATGAGTAAAATTCCAATCGCACATTCTAAATAATGTCGAATTGGATGGTTAAGACCAGAAATAATTGCAGTCGTTTCATTTTTGAATAAAAGCTTAAATGACATTGCGTCTGTCAATAATACTTGATATCGAATGGTTCGTTTCAAACCATCCCCAAAGGTTGGGCTACTTAAAAAAAGATATTCGATTACTTGTCCGCGAAATGCAGGCACATTCGAACCTACATGTAAACCAATATCTGAATCTTGACTAATTTCTGCTGCTGCTTGCCAAAAACGCGATTGAGTTGAGTTATCGCGGCGAACGAATTTGTCTGGAGGTTGATCTGGTAAATGCACACTAGCAAAAATGGCTGCGGCATCTAAATTCATCTTCTGCATGGTTTGATAAACCATCCATAAAAAGATACCTGCATCACTGGTTTTCTTTGAAGTCATAAAACAAAGTAACTGAACGTTTTAAAACAATATACTATTTTTATTTTAGAAGTGGATGCTATTTATTATAAAAGAAAAGGGCACTTACACTAAGTGAAGTGCCAGAATAATATATTATTCAGTTACTTCAACTGTAACACTATACGTGTATGTTTGAGTAACAGGTGTTTTGGTATTGTCACTATTCGCTTCTGGATAAGTCGCTGCAATTAAATAAATACCAGCTTCATTAAATTTAATTTCAAGCTCACCTTTAGCGTTAGTTTTCACGTGCGGTTGTTCACGTTTAGCATTTGGTTGATAGCTGCTCGCACCTTTAAATACATCAACTTCTAAATTTGGTACAGGTTTTCCATCTATTAAAACTTGAGCTTTTAATGACTCACCAGCATACAGTTCATTGGGGTGAGTTAAAAACTTAAACTCAAAACCTTTATTTTCAATTTGTGGAATTGGGCTAGGTTTACCCTTGGTCACAAAGCTTTCAGCAAGATAATAGTTTGTTGTTTGAAGTGTTTTTGCATTAGCTGGGATTTGATCCTCTGTCACAAAACGTGGCGGTTGGCTTGCTTGCATAGGTGCTTTTTGTTCAGCATTTGCTTGAGGTTGCATAGGTGCAGCATTTGCAGGTCGTGATGGACGAACACGTAACCAACGCCCATCAATTTGAGCATATTTAGTTGGATTACCAGTCGCTTCTTTTGTGCGAATGCGATAGGTACCATCATTGGTTAAATTGAATTCAGCGATATTAAATTTTTTAAGTTCAGCTGCTGCATTGAAAGATTCAGTTTTACCTTCAGGCGTTGTGACTTGATAGCTGGTTTTAAAATTTCTACTTGGGACAAAGAATTTTTCTACTGTGATACCACTTTGAAAGCTCACACTGTCAGATTTGCTATCGAAGACTTCAGGCAGTAAAAATGGGCTGGCAGTATGAGCAAAACTCAAGGTTGGTAACAGCGCGAGTAATCCAGTCGTAATCAAATGACGCATGAAAAATTCCTTAAAAGAGAAATATACAAAAATGCAAAAGATTTGCCACAATCTACTTGATAACGAGTATCAATTGCAATATCATTTCGATAAATTTTTAATCGTCATGTTCAAAAACTAAGTTGATGATTAAAAAGTTATTCCTCTCTTTTAGCTTAATTTTTGATGAAGATTAATGTTATTGATTTTATTGAAAAATTTTATAAAATTATATCGTAGTCTAAGTTAAGTATTGAGACAGAAAGAGAAGAGCATTACTTTAATTGAGCGACCAGTAGATTTTAAGTAAATCTTGGAAAATGGAATCCCCGTATGTCATCAACTCAACAAATTTTTCGTCCAATACAGATAATTTTTCGTTTATCTCCGTTGATGGCTGCGTTAACTGTTTTGATGTCCCCATTTACGGCGACTCAAGCAGATGAACTAAGTAGAAATATAAAAGATGCAAATCAATTATCCGCGCCAATCCAATTACCAAGTTATCGTTTTCATCAAGATCATGTACTAGGTACATCTTTAGATGTTGTTGTCACTACATCCCAGCAACAAGATGCAGAAAAAGCTTTACAAGCAATTCAAACAGAAATTGCGAGGCTTGATCAGATTCTTTCTGTTTGGCGTGATGATAGTGAAATTAGCCAATTAAATCGTGAGCAGCAAATTTCGGCTTCATCTGAGCTTTATGATGTTGTCGCAGCTTGTGAACAGTGGCGCAGTGCAACGTGTGGCGGTTTTGATGCACGTTTGGGGCAATTGATTCAATTATGGGAAAATAGCAATCAAGTCCAACGTTTGGATGACAACACTCAAGAATCTTTATTACGACAGTTACAAACGCAAAGTATTGAACTGAATCCTGTAACCAAGCAGATTAAAACAACATCGGCTATTAAAATCGCACCTGATGCTTACGCTAAAGGTTATGTAATTGATCGGGCTTTATTAGCAGCTAAACAAGCAGTGCCACATTTACAAGGTATTCTGATCGATATTGGCGGCGATATGCGTGTATGGGGGAAATCACCTCAACAAGCGGGTTGGAAAGTTGGTGTACAAGATCCGAATGAACGTTTTGATAATGTTGCACCAACTCAAGTACTCAACCTGAAAGATCAAGCAGTGGCTTTTAGTGGTCAAGGCTATCGTGGGTTCGCAAATCAATCGCATTTGTTAAATCCACATACAGGACATCCGATTCAGAACGTTGAACAATGTGTCGTGGTTGGACAATGTGCAGCCGATTCAGATGCTTTAGCAACAGCATTAACGGCAATGCCTGCACATGAAGGGATGCAACTGATTGAACAACTCGTTGGTTATGAAGCTCAACTTGTTGCAACTGATGGCACACGTTATCAAAGTTCAGGCTGGTCATCATTATTAGATGCCAATCAACCGAAAACAATGCGTCATGTAGCTGCAACTGGTACAGCAACAGCTTGGCCAAAAGGCTACCAAGCTCAGTTAGAAGTGAATATTCCAAAGATCGCAGTAGATAACTACCGTGCACCTTATGTGTCAGTTTGGGTTACAGATAGCGATAAAAAGATTGTGCGTACACTGGCTGTTTGGGGTAAAGATGAGAAGTGGATTAACTCTAACTATGTTTGGTGGCGTCGATATGGTCGTCAAATGCCAAACTTAGATGCTGTTGCAAAACCTTCACGTCAACCAGGACAGTATAAGTTGGCTTGGGATGGTAAAGACGAAGCGGGTAAAATGGTGAATGCAGGTAAATATATAATTCATATTGAAACCTCGCGTGAGCATGGTGATCATTCTTATCAAACCATCGAATTGAATGTCACACCAAAATCAGCGACACAAACGCTTCCTGCTCAAGCAGAAATTGGTACAGTTAAACTGAATTTCCAACGTGGTGCTTAATTTCTAGCATCACTCCATCTATGAGGCTAGTCCCTTGTATCAGCGCCGTGATTTTTACCGCCATGCACGTTATGTGCATGGTTGGCTTTCTGCCTTTGCCTTTATCGTTTTGATCTTCTTTGCTGCCACAGGTCTATTTCTCAATAACCCTGATTGGTTTAAATCAAAGAATGAAGAGCAGACCACCACATTCACTTTGCCGCCAACACTGGTTGAGTCTCTGCAAAAACAAGAGAACCCGAGTCAAAGTATTGTTGAATATGTTCGTACAAAACAGCCTTTGATTGGCCGCTATAAAAGTAGCGAAGTGATGGATGGTGAAGTCATGATTCGTCTCGAAAGCCCAGCAGGTTCAACAGACTTATGGGTATTGCTCGACAATGGTGATGTTGAGATGACGCAGAAATCAGCCACTACTGTTTCACTATTGAATGATCTTCATCGTGGGAAAAATGTTGGAACAGCTTGGCATTGGTTAATTGATATTAGCGCGATCATCATTATTTTATTATCGTTGGCAGGTTATATTTTGTTCCTGACCATTAAAACCCGTTTAGTGACACATCTGCTTTTAACGGCATGTAGTTTATCGGCAATTATTTTGCTCATTTGGTCTGCCATTTAAGGGTGAAAGGATGACTCAAGCTGTACTGACGATTATTGTGATATTAGCAATATTATTGAGTCTACATCTCTTTATAATCGTTTGGTTGTTATGGCAACAACGTCATGTGAAGCAAAAAGCCAAGCAAGATCATCCTGCTTATTTAGTAGTGTATGCAAGTCAATCGGGTCATGCTGAATCTTGGGCAAATCACACCGCCGAACAATTGCGTTTAATTGATCATCACACTGCAATTCGAAATATTCAAGAACTGAGTATTGCTGATTTAACGCAACATCAACGTATTTTATGGGTGGTGAGTACCTATGGAGAAGGGGATGCACCTGATTCAGCCCAGCCATTTGTGCATAAAATATTGTCCCAATCTTTAGATTTATCGCATTTGTCATTTGCAATGCTTGCATTGGGTGATCAACGTTATGCGAATTTTTGTCAGTTTGGGAAAACACTAGAACAATGGCTATTGAAGCAGCAAGCTCAGGCTCTATTTCCGACGGTTTGTGTGGATCAGCTCAATAGTCGTGATTTAGAACAATGGTTGCTTGGCTTGGAGCAGTTAACTAGCACTCAATTTTCAGCGCTATCTATTGAAAAAGAGCGTGTAGAATTAAAGTTTGCTCATCGCCAATGCCTGAATAGAGGCAGTATTGGGGAAGCAATTTATAAAATCCAATTGATTCCTGAACAAGATTTGGTTTGGTCATCAGGTGATATTTTAGAAATTCAATGTGAAAATAATACGATTGATATTCAGAATTTTTTAGCAGCACAACAGCAAAAAGATGCAGTGGATTTCATTCCTCAACTGCGCCGCTTAAATTTAAGAGAACTACCTCCGCGTGCATCACTTTCATTTGCTGAATGGATTACACAATTTGAATCCTTAGCTCAGCGTGAGTATTCGATTGCAAGCTTACCTGAAAATGGTTTAATCGAATTGGTGGTGAGACAGCAACAGACTGAATCAGGTTTAGGACTAGGCTCAGGTTGGTTGACAGTGGGGTTGGAGCAAGACCAATCGCTGCAAGCCAATATACGACATAATCCAAGTTTCCACTTAGTTCATGATGAACGACCACTGATTTTAATTGGCAATGGTACGGGAATCGCAGGTCTAGTTGCACATTTACGCCAACGTGAGCATTGGGGATATAGACGGAATTGGTTGATTTTTGGTGAAAGACAGCAGCAGTTTGATCATTTGTACCAAACAGAGATTCGCTATTGGCAGCAGCATGGTTTTCTGGAGCATGTGGATTATGCTTTTTCACGTGATCAAGCTGAAAAAATCTATGTTCAAGATTGTCTAAGAGCACAATCGGTTCAATTACAAGCATGGGTTGCACAAGGTGCAGCGATATATGTCTGTGGTAGTTTACAAGGCATGGCGAGCGGAGTGGATCAAGTTCTAAAAGAGATTCTAGGGCATGAACAGTTAGAACAGCTTAAGCAGCAACAGCGTTATCAACGCGATGTGTATTAAGTCTATCGATTAGTTGTCAGATTGGGCTAGGACTAGTGCTTTGATCTTGTCAGCTTTTTCAAAATGATCAAGTCGATGTTCAATGATCCACCAATGGGCAGCTTCCATTAAGCATTCAGGATCATCATTTTTATTGGCAAAGAAAGCATAAAAAGAAAGTCCGACGTTACTGCCTTTTTTTGCAATTTTTTCATCGCAGACCTGTAGGATTTTGGCTTTGAGTTCGGCTCTCATATTATCCTTTATTCATTAAAGAAAATAATATGCAGATCATAGCATTCCCAATATCGAAAATTCTCATAGTTAGATTTTTAATATCTATTTTGAAATCTAAAAAACCAGCTATTTTCATAACTGGCTTTTGTTAATAGTGAATCAACTTAGCCTAGGCAGTAAAGTTAGAACTTTTTCTCAACAGAGAATTGGAAACTCGCCATACCTTGATTTGTTCTTGCTTGATATAAACTACCGTCAGATTGATTAGTCAGTCGTTCTTTATAATCTGTGCTGAGTAGATTGTTTAGATTCAAACTTGCTGCCCAGCCACCAGTGAAACGTTTGGTTGCACTGAGGTCTAATCCAAAACGTTGATTGGTTGTTCGATCATAAGGCTGACCATCTAAGCCACGCGTAAACTCAGGCGTATAACTTAGATTCATACTGGTAGAAAGCTGCCAAGGCTTAAAGTTATAAGATAAACCTGCACTTGCATTGTATGGGGCAACATCGCTGACTAAACGCTCATTGTGCTGTTCATCTTCAACTTGGGCACGAATCGTTGATATTTGCCCATTCAGCATAAATGAATGACCTTCATCCGTTTGTTTCAGCGCATAACGTCCAGAAAGTTCAACACCATAGGTCGTTGCTTGATTTTGGTTTTGTGGACGTTCAACATAACGTGAACCTTCAAGCGCAATCACCTTTTCGATGTAATCTTTAATTTCGCGATGATATGCGGTTAAACTCATACCACCATTCGCTGAGTCATATGCAAGAGTTGACTCTACAGCACTTATTTTCTCTGGTTTTAATTCAGGATTACCGCCGCGATCAGGATTATTCAATGAACCAGCATCGCTATCTGTAGAAACAGTTACGTTTGGGATTAGACGATCAGTTTTTGGGCTGTTAAATGCTTGGCTCAGGTTGGTTTGAATCGACCATTGTTCGGTTAGATCAAAACGATAAGCAAGTACAGGGCTAAGATGTTGGTCCTGATAATCAACTAGACCAGAGCGATTTAACCATTCTTGGCGCGCGCCCAACGTAATGGTTTGTCGATCTGTGAAACGCCAGCTTCCCTCAGCATATAAAGCATAACGTTGCTCATCTAAACTATTGCTCACATTACTGTCTAAATTACTACTCCGTGTATCAACACCAAATTTGATTTGACGAGTCGGATCTAATTTACGCATCCCATCATAAGCGAGACCATACTCATGAATGGTTTCATCGGTATAAATGGTATTTTGTGGTGAGCGGGTGAGTTGAGTTTCAGTTTGACGTTCAACGGATAGCCGAATCTTATCGCTTAAGTCTTTGTCTTTTCGTTCATAACGTGTATTTAGACGAATGCTATCATTTTTATCATCTTGCGTTTGATTGGCTGAATAACCATCCATTTTGATGTTGCGATAGAATAATTCGGCAATCATTTTTTGTTGATCATCGAGATCGTATTGCAAGCGAGGCGAAAACATTTGCATGCTTCGATTGACCGTGCGCGATTGTTCACGTGTACCCGCTGATGTTTCTGTTTTGGTTAGGGATGTGTTATCAACCCACATTTGATTTGCAGAAACACTATATGACCATTGATTTTCACGACCATCAGCTTGTAGGCTGATTTTTTGTTCGCTCTTTGATTGTTTCTCAGAACCCTCATACTTACCATAACCTACTTTTATCGAGCCACTGATACGACTATCCAGAGGTTCTTTCAAAATAATATTGATAACAGCTGATGACGCAACAGACGCTTGAGCAACACTTGGCTGCTTTACGACTTCAATTCGTTCAATCATTTCAGGGGTAATCGTGTCAATAATAGACATTCCACCACGTGGTCCACCTTGCACAGGTTCACCATTGATAAGGAATGTCGGACCAGCTCCGCCACGGAAACGCATTCCAGAAGCGCCACCACCACCGCGTGGACCTTGTCCTGGTGTCGGAAGTTGAAATCCAGCAGCTCTACGCAATGCATCCATGATGGATTGATCGCCGTACTGTAGCATTTCATCACGGGTGATAATGGTTTTAGGTACAGCACTTATATCATCATCTTTTGGTTTTTGTGGCTCTACTGATGCTTTAAACGATAGGGTAGGTAGAACCTGCGTTGCTGGTTCTGTAGGTGTTGTTATGTTGCTATTAGCGGCGAAAACTGAAGTGCTGATACTCAGTAATGCCGAGCTAAGTACACTCAATTTCCCAGAATAGAGTGGATATTTCATTCAAGTACCCCAAAAAAGATCAAATTATTTTGTGTGTAGCCTAATGTAAAATTGTGTAGAAAAATGGAATTTAGCTTAAATAAGCCTCAGATTTGCAAAAGAAATATTTTAAGAATTTTTTACTTGAATCTTCAAGCTAGATATAAGCCAAATATATGATAGGCTTCATCTAGATTTTTATAAGCAAGTCTACTTCATATGCTTAGCTTTTAATTTTATTCAGGATATATTCTAATTATATAAGGCTAGTATTTAAAATTCTTATATTGGTTTTAACAAAATTTATTTAACATTAAGTCAAAGTAAGGCGGTTGAAATATTTTTAAATAATATTGTAACTGTATGGTTAGTTTAATATTAAAGAAATTTCTAACCAGTACTTAATTTCAATCACTTAGTTGTCTAAAAAATAAAAATATAATAGTTATAAGTCTTGTTACAAGCTATTAGTCGACAATTGCTAGAAAATTTCCCATAGTCCTATCAACAATATTTTGGGAAGAAGTATTATGGATAAGATTACGGTAATTATTAAAGATCAAGAAGAAAATGAATCGATTGTTGTGGCACAGCTCAATGATTTGGAAGACCAAGATATTCCTTTTTTTAAACGAGTTGAGCATATTGAAGTAGAAGGGAATATCATTTTTCCAAATATCGATTTACTTTTTGAAAGTGATATAGATGGAAAAATTTATAAGTTAGTTGCACCTGTGAATGATAAAAGATTTATCTGACCTTAATCTTGTATTTTCAATACGATAACAAGACCCACTTATGAGATTCAAATAAGTGGGCTTTTATTTGAGGACAACGAAAGTGATTTAAATCTTGAATGAAATCTAAAATAAAAATAAGGAGCTTGTCGATTCAATGTGATGGTACAAGCCCTTAGTCATAGCAAACAGTTGTTGAAAACACCATTGTGTGATCTCAATGAATTGGGTTAAGCCCTTTAACAATATCATTAAACTCAGAGCCATTGAGCCAAAAAGATTTTTTTAGAAAAAGGGTAGTCATAATACTTTCCGCTGCCTCACTATTTTGGTTGTCACAAAATAGTCCATAGCTCTCACCTAATACAGTGTTGTTCTCGATGAGACGAATAAAGAAAGCATGTTGTTCGTCAGCATAACCTAGAATAGCATCACGTCGATTGTTCATTTTTCATGTCTCCACATCAAAAATCTTTTGAGTAAAATCTACTGCTAACAGATCAAATATATTCTTGAATTAGATCAAAGGTTTAAGTTGTAAAAATTAAATTTATTTTTTAAACCATTGATTTTAAATACTAATATTAGCTTATTTCACATCCGTGTATTAGTTAAATAAGCCAAAATTTGATCTATTAAATTCATTGTTATGCAAAATTAATTGTACGTCAACTTGAATTTGTAACTTTTTCAAGTTAAATTATTTGTAAGTATTTTAAACTTGGGTAAGGAGGAATTATGTCCAAAAAAAACGAATTTGAGCATGGTGGTGCCCGAAGTAATGCAGGACGTAAAGCACAGTTCAGTGAGCCAACCAAAGTCATCCGTGTTCCCGAATCTCAGGTTGATTTCATCAAAAATTGGTTACTGAATAATGTCAAAACAGATACTCGTACAGATTTGACTGGTCAAATGAAAGTCCAAAATGTGCAAGCAAAGAATGACCGAATTTATCATATTCCACTGGCAACGGAACGGGTTGCTGCGGGTTTTCCATCGCCTGCCCAAGATCATGTTGAGCAATCACTTGATTTAAATGAATTTTTAATTCGTAACGAAAACTCGACTTTCATCGTCAAAGCCAATTCACTGTCGATGTTGGATGCAGGGATTGATATTGATGACCCATTAGTGGTGGATCGTAGTCTTTCAGCGAAGTCTGGGGATATAGTGATTGCTTTGATTGACAATGATTTTACTGTCAAACGTTTGATGATTGATCATCATTTCAGCCCGCCAAAGGTATGGTTAAAAGCTGAAAATCCAGATTACCAAAATATTTATATCACAGACGGACAAGAGTTGCAGATCTGGGGTGTGGTGACGTATAACTTGAAGCCAATGAGGTAAGCCAATGAGCCTACCGCAACGTATTTTTGCTTTAATTGATGTGAATAACTGTTATGTCAGTTGTGAGCGCGTGTTCAATCCAAAGCTAGAAAAGCGTCCTGTGGTGGTTTTATCTAATAACGATGGCTGTGTGGTTTCCCGCTCTTATGAAGCAAAAAAGCTCGGTATTCGTATGGCTGTGCCATTCTTTCAAATCGAAGATATTATTCGTCAGCATCAAGTGCAGGTCTTTTCCAGTAATTATGCTTTATATGCGGAAATGTCGCGTCGTTTTATGAACATATTAGGCAACTTTGTAGATCCCTCTGAACAGGAAGTTTATTCGATTGATGAATGCTTTTTAGAGTTGACTGCCTATCAGCATAGTCACGATTTAACCGAATATGCGCACCAAATTCTAGACACGGTGAAAAACTGGTTGGGTTTGCCATGTTGCATAGGCATTGGTTATTCCAAGACTCAAGCAAAACTTGCCAATAATCTAGCCAAGAAATATGCCTGTTTTGATAGTGTCTGTAATATCGTTGCTGAAGACCCATGCGTGATTGAAGATTTGTTACAGCAGATGCCTGTAGGTGAAGTGTGGGGTGTTGGACGAAAGATTCGTCAGCGCTTAGAAAAAATGAATATCTACTCGGTGTTGGATTTGGTTCAAGCTGATCCTAAAATGTTAGGTAAGTATTTTTCTGTGGTCATGGAAAATACGGTTAAAGAATTACAAGGCATGGCTTGCTTAGAAATTGAAGATGTTGTGACAGATCGACGACAAGTGTTAAGCAGCCGTTCCTTTGGTCAGCCGATTGAGGACAAAACTAGCCTGAGTGGCGCTTTAACTGAATTTAGCTTACGTGCTATTGAGCGTTTGCGAAAGCAAAACTTACTGTGCAAAGCTGTTGGCGTTAGCATTCGCACGAATCGTTTTGACAAAGATCAATATTATCGCCCCTATACAGTGATGTATCTATCTGACTATAGCGATGATCGTTTAGAAATTATCAAAGCTGTGTTACAGGGGCTTGATCGAATTTATCAAGCAGGGCATCGTTATAAAAAAGCAGAAGTGATTTTGTTGGATATTATCCCACAACATAGCCATGCAGTAGATTTATTCCATGACACCAATAAGCTCGTTGCTCGAAAAAATCTTTCGATCGCTTTTGATGATATTAATAAAAGATTTGGTCGGGATTGTATGACACTAGGGCGATTAATTACGCCACATGGGCGAGCGTGGCGTATGAATCAAAACCATAAATCACCGAGTTATTTGACCAAGTGGGATGAGCTTCTGAGAGTTTTGTAAAGTATTAATGCTACAACTTATATTTTTCAATATTAACCTTGAAACTCATTATTTTTCCCTGAGAACGTTTGAATTTAACAAAGCAAGATACTAATTATTTATTGAAGTATTTTAATAAAAATGTAGAAAATAGATGAATGAAAAATTATCTATTCTTGTTAAATATTTTCCGAAATTAAAGATAAGCGTATCTTTTAAATAATGAATTGAATTTGTATTGATTTGATTGAACAAAAGGAAGCCATTTTGACGAGATCGGTTTATGTTAGACTACTCAACTTACGGTATCGCAAATTACCGTGAGTAACCAGAATGAGTAGGTAAGATGATTGGGCAGCAGAGAAACAGGCTAGCAGCTTTGGGAATAGATGTTTGGATTCCTCGGGAAGTTGTATGTCAAAAAAACACTGCACCAAGTCTATGGCGAGATCAATTAATTGATGACGTTTCTGAGTCTACAGAACGTACATTTGAAATTGCACCGATTTTAGAAGATATTCCAGCAACATCTGCACATACGCCACCGATCACCGAAATTGAAGTATCGCAGCAAACGAAAGTTGTTACAGAACCTATTGTTAAAGCAGCGCTTGTTGAAAAAGAACAGATTGTTATTACTGCTCAGGTTCAGTCATTTGAATTGCAAATGTATGTGTTGGAAAACTGTGCCATTTTATTAGAAAGCAGTCAGCTTAGCGATGCTCAAAGCCAACTCTGGCAAAATATTCAAAAGGCAAGATTAGGGCAGTATGCTGAATTAAAATGGCCATTTCCTTTGGCTGCTTTTCAGGAAAGCCGGGGACTCTCCTCGTATATTCAAGGTTTTCTGGATGCAACCGCAACACAAAAAAAGATATTATGCTTAGGTCAATTGGACTTTATTCAGCATTCTAATATCTTACATTTAGCGAGTTTAGAAGAAATGTTAGCCCAACCTTTATTAAAAAGACGGTTGTGGCAGCTCATGCAATAAAGATCGGAAATCGAATCATGAAGAAAGTTGTTGTATTCAGCCAAATAGATCAAGATGTTTTAGCGCAGTTACAGCAAGATTATCAGGTCGTGGTACTTAATCCTAAACTTGGTGATATCAACGAACAGATTCGAACAGAAGTTGTTGATGCTGATGCCATGATTGGCGCAGGACGACTGTTAAACGAAAGTAATTTGGCACCAGCCCAAAAACTTAAAATCATTTCGACAGTGTCTGTTGGTTATGATAATTACGATGTTAACTATCTTAATCAAAAGAAAATTTGGCTTGCTAATACACCACATGTTTTGACGGAAACAACGGCCGATCTTGCCTTTACTTTGTTGCTGAGTGCTGCACGCAAAGTTCCATACCTTGATGCATGGACAAAACAAGGTCAGTGGAAACGAACGGTATCTACTGAACAATTTGGTATGGATGTTTTTGGTAAAACGCTAGGCATTATTGGCTTAGGGAATATTGGTGCTGCCATTGCCCGTCGTGGATTTTATGGTTTTAATATGAATATTTTGTACCATAACCGCCGTGAAAAGATTGAGGTGGCTCAAGCATTCAATGCTCAATATCGCGACTTAGATCAGTTATTGCAGCAGTCTGATTTTATTGTAGTTGCTGTCGATTTAAATCATGAATCCCAAGCACTGATTGGCGCAGAACAGTTTGACTTAATGCAAAAACACGCTGTCTTCGTCAATATCGCGCGTGGCTCTGTAGTAGATGAAGACGCTTTAATCGAAGCATTAAAACAAAATAAGATATTTGCTGCTGGATTAGATGTCTATGCCAAAGAACCTCTGCAAAATTCAGCATTATTTGAGTTGCCAAATGCAGTAACCTTGCCGCATATTGGCTCAGCAACGACTGAAACACGTCAGAAAATGGTGAAACTTGCCTATCAAAATTTAGTGGCCGCACTACAAGATAGAACACCTCGTTATCTCGTTAATCCAAAGTTTGAATAATTGCTTACAATGCTGATCAGTCAATTGCTGCATTATTGTGCGGGTCTATCTTTTTAAGTTGATTAATATTGGTACACTTGCGCCTTTTGAAATTTTGTCTTCGGGGTGTCTGTGTTTGAGAAATTGGCTGAAAAAAGTTTAAATCTAATGGGTTGGGAACTGGATAATCATTGGGATTTGAATGTTGATCAATGCGTGATGATTGCAGCTCCGCATACCAGTAATTGGGATGCTTTATATGCACGGTTGGCATTAAAAGCTTTAGGTGTAAATGTTCGTCTTACGATTAAAGATAGTTACATGAAGTTTCCATTTGGTCCATTTGTGCGTGCAATGGGTGGTATTGGGATTGATCGTAGCGTGAAACAAGAAGGACAAGCGCGACCGAGTATGGTTCAACTCATGAGTGACTTGTTCAAAACACATCCTAAGTTAGTGATGTTAGTTACACCAGAAGGGACGCGTGCTAAACAAGAACAGTGGAAAACTGGTTTTTATCATGTTGCAACTACCGCAGGCGTACCGATTGCATTGGCGTATATGGATTATGCTAAGAAAAAAACAGGGGTAGGAAAAATTGTTTATCCTACGGGAGATTATGAAAAAGATATGGTTGAGATTATGTCTTTTTATGCAGAGATTAATGCAAAGTTTCCAGAGAAATTTAGTGTCGATCAACGTTATATAAACACGAAATAATAGTGTTGATTTCAAAAATATAAACTAAGGCAGGATTTTCCTGCCTTTTATAACACTTCGTTGCAAATATCTTCATTTTCTAATGTTATATTAAATTTCTTTATTAGAATCATAGAGAAACGACTTGAGATCGCTGCTGCTTGCATGTGGTTTATTGGCCACAACTCAATTGAGTCATACTCAGATCTTTTTGCCTACACAGACAATTGGACAAACAGAAGTACCTGAAATTGGCAGTGGTATAGGTTTGCTTGATCAACAGAAAGAAAAACTGATTGGTGAAAAAGTTTATCGTGAAGTTCATCGACAGATGCCAACGGTACAAGATGCGTGGTTAGAAGATCAATTTCTACAGGTTTTTTCAGGTATTCTTAGTCAGACTCAGCTTGGTCAACCGATTGGTTTAGTGGTTATAAAAGATCCACAAATTAACGCATTTGCAGTGCCTGGTGGTTTGTTTGCATTAAATACAGGCTTAATTACATCTGCAAAAAATTTGGATGAAATAGCTGGTGTCATGGCGCACGAGATCGCCCACGTTGCACAGCGACATTACAGTCGTTCACAAGAAGCATTTAAAGGACAGGGGTTACTTGCTCTTGCAGGTATTCTTGTCGGTGCGGCAATCGCATCTAAAGCGGATGGTGATGTAGGTTCCGCGGTAATGTTAGGCACTCAAGCTGCTTTGATGGACAAGCAACTCAGTTATAGTCGTAATCAAGAGCGTGAAGCAGACCGTATCGGTATGCAGTTTATGTATTCTGCTGGATACAACCCACAAAGCATGGCAGATTATTTTGAAACCATGCATCGTGAAACAAGTCGTGTGAGTTTTCTACCTGATTTTTGGCTCACTCATCCCCTAACGACAGAGCGTATGAGTGAAGCCCGATTACGAGCAAACCAACTCCCAAAAGTAAAATCAAAAATATATGATCTTGATTTTGAGATTTTAAAGTTATATACGCTCGTAATTTCAAACCAAGCGACAGAAACTCAATTACAAGCTTTTGCAAATCAAAAAAATACAGCTGCACAATTAGCGCTAAGTAAGTTTTATTTAGAACGTGGTGATTATACTCAGGCACAAGCAAATCTAGATTTGGTAAAAGCAAAGCTTAAATATCATGTATTGGTCCCACTGATTCAAACAGATATTTACTTAGGGCAAAATAAATTTGATCAGGCTTATAGTAGTATAAATTTTATTCAAAAAACGATGCCTGAAAATAGGGCACTATCTTACAAACTTGCAGAAGTTTTAATTCGGCAAGGGCAGGCTGCTCAAGCTCAAACATTAGTTCAAAGGTTTATTCATAAAAACCAGAGAGATATTGAAGGTTGGCAACTGTTGCAACAAGCAACAAACTTAGATAAAAGTTCGCCACTGCAAGCAATTAATGTGCTTTGTTACCGTGCTGAAGCTGAGTATTGGTCAGGATATGAAGAAAATGCAATTAAATCGATGTTGCACGCTCAGCGTTTAGCCAAAGGAAATTTAGCCATGTCAGCAAAAATTGACTCTCGCTTAAAACAAATGCAAGATGATCGCCGTATGAAAATTTAATCTTTATCAAGAATTAAGAGAAATAAAAATGATCAAAGGACAATGTTTGTGTGGTGCTGTGCAGTATCAATATTATGGTGAAATTGAAAACAGTATTTTATGCTATTGTAGTCATTGTCAGCAGGCGCAAGGTTCGATAGCTGGCTGGAACAGCCCACTTGACGAAACACAATTTAAAATTCTGTCAGGACATGATCAGCTCAAAGAGTATTTCCACACACCGAATAAAGCACGCGTATTTTGTCAAAATTGCGCAAGCCCACTTTATTCATATCGTACAGATTTACCTAATGTGATTCGTTTACGTCTAGGAACAGTGACCGATGGGAATCTTCCTGCACCAAAAGAAGAATTTTTTACTGAGCACAAACCAAACTTTATTGAATTAAGATAAGATGATCTGCGTAAAAAATAGCTGAGAAGTTAGAACATTTATGAAGAAAATTTTAGTTTTTATTTTTGCGATAAGCAGTGTAGGGATTAGCTCAGCAGCATCAGTTGAGCAATATGTAAATTCGGTTGAGAAAATTCGTAGTGTCTATGCACAGGATATTCGTAGTTTTTTACGTAGCCTTAATCCACAGATTTCACAGTTCACACCTGAGCAGCAAGCTCAGTATTGTGGTATTAATCAGCGTTATATTCAGGATATGTCAGATGCGATTGAAAAAAATCGCTCATCTTTGCCGCCACAATACGCAAATATGACTAAGCAGGATGTAATCAAACAAGTCACTGAGTCAAATGAGATGCAAATGCTAGTGAAATATAATGTTCGGTGTGATTTTAAATAAAATGAAGATATCAGAACAGCTTGAAAATATTTTTATTGAAGAAGTTGTATTTAAAGATGCAAGAGGGCATTTAGTCGACTATTTAAAAGAATCAAACGAAGAAAATCTGATTCTAATCTATGATGATGTCGGTGAAAAAGTCACAAATAAAACTTCTATAAATGAAATAGATTTTAAGATTGAAGCGATTATTTATCAAAATAATTGTTTACTTGGATATAGTACGGTCAGAGTATATGTGACTTTAGGTAAATGTGAATATAATAAGGAGAATGGTATAGTTGATTCGGAGTTGGGAAATTTAATTTTATATTATAGTATGACTAGTGTGAATAAAGGCGAGATATATGCGTATTCTTCAGACCTTATTTATCAATATGCTTAAACTTGATGAACAGTTATAAATATAATAATCTAGAAAAAATATTTTTGAATTAATACCAAAATAAGCGTTAAAATTCTAGCTTAGCTTAATTTTGCTTTAATTTTAGCAGATACTTGTGCAGGATCGGCACGCCCGGCTATGATCGGACGTAGAGAATTCATCACCTTACCCATATCTTTCATGCTAGTAGCTTCTTGAGCAGCAATCGTTTGCTCAATGATGGAATCAAGTTCTTCCTCAGTCATAGCTGCTGGTAGAAATTGAGAAATAACCTCAACTTCGGCTTGTTCCTTACTAGCTAAATCATCTCGACCAGCGCCAGAAAAGGCCTTGATCGATTCTTTACGTTGTTTAATTTGCTTTTCAATGACCGCAAGAACCTGAGCATCGTCAAGCTCAATGCGCTCATCGACTTCGATTTGCTTAATTGCTGCCTGTACACCACGAATAACCGTTACTGTTGCCATATCTTTGGCACGCATTGAGTTTTTTAACACGTCAGTAATTTGGTTTTTTAAAGTATTCATAGTATTTTCAGCAGTCAATCACAAATTAATTAGTAAAGGCGAGTAGTACGTACAGATTCGCGAGTCAATTTCTTTTGATAACGCTTAACTGCAGCAGCTTTTTTACGCTTACGCTCTTGAGTTGGTTTCTCATAGAATTCGCGCTTACGAACGTCAGCTAAAACACCCGCTTTTTCGCATGAACGCTTGAAACGACGGATAGCTACGTCTACTGGTTCGCCTTCTTTCAACTTAACTTGTGGCATGTAAAATCCTCTAAGATTATGGATAAGATCTAATGCACGATTGCACTAGATCGCAAGTGAAGGTCAGTATTTTACTCATTTACAACTCAGATCACAAGTCTATAATAGCTCTGATATTATTTTTGATCGTTGTAAAGGCAGTTTAATGATTGTTTTGGGCTTAGAAACTTCGTGTGATGAAACTGGGTTAGCACTCTATGATAGCGAGCTCGGCTTACGTGGACAGGTTTTGTATAGCCAAATTAAACTGCATGCAGAATATGGCGGTGTCGTTCCTGAATTGGCTTCACGTGATCATGTTCGTAAGATGATTCCTTTGATTAATCAATTGCTTGAGCAGAGTGGTGTTAAAAAGCAAGAGATTGATGCTGTTGCCTATACCCGTGGTCCAGGATTGATGGGTGCACTGATGACTGGAGCGTTGTTTGGCCGCAGTTTGGCGTTTGCATTTAATAAACCTGCGATTGGTGTGCATCATATGGAAGGCCATATGCTTGCGCCATTGCTTTCGGAAACTCCACCGGAATTTCCATTTGTAGCTTTATTGGTTTCGGGTGGACACACTCAACTCATGGCAGCCTATGGCATCGGTCAATACGAATTGCTCGGTGAGTCAATTGACGATGCAGCGGGTGAAGCCTTTGATAAAGTCGCAAAAATGATGAAATTGCCTTATCCAGGTGGGCCGAATATTGCGAAATTGGCGTTACAGGGTGATGCCAAAGCATTTGAATTCCCACGACCAATATTACATCAAGGTTTAGATTTTTCTTTTAGCGGTCTTAAAACTGCAGTTTCAGTACAACTGAAAAAGCTAGGTGAAGAGAGTCGTGATGCCGATGTGGCGGCTTCTTTTCAAGAAGCTGTTGTCGATACACTGGTTAAAAAATCAGTGAAAGCTTTAAAGCAAACAGGTTTAAAACGTTTGGTGATTGCAGGTGGTGTGAGCGCCAATCTAAGATTGCGTGAGCAATTGGAAACATCACTTAAAAAAATCAAAGCTCAAGTCTATTATGCCGAGCCTGCATTGTGCACTGATAATGGCGCCATGATTGCCTTTGCTGGATACCAACGTTTAAAAGCTGGGCAACATGATGGTTTAGCGGTGACGACGACACCAAGATGGCCAATGACTGAGTTACAACCGACCTAAAATACAATTCATCTTTCTATTGCTTGTTAGGCTGTGGGTAAATCTAGGTGGTTCTTATATTTACCTGACTATTCTTCTATTTAAAAAATCGAATCATTCATTTTATGCATAGCGAACGCGTACTGCCTACGCTATTGTATTTGAAGTATTGGGTAAATTATTTTTTGATGAGCTAAAACTCATTGTGGAGTACAAAAGTTGAAAATTTCTTATATTTTTACATGTGGCCGATTAGAGTCTTTATTTAAGATTCTCTGTCTCACTCAACAAGGTGAGAAAAAGGTCGAGTCAAAAGAAAAGGTCGTTGAGCAATATAGAAAAGACATCGCTTTAGGACGTCCTTTTGAAGAAACTGAACTTTATCAAATAATTGAACAAAGTGAAGAAAAGATTGTCATTAACCGCTTGAGTAATATTCTTCGTGAAAAACCTACTCAGCAGAAGGGTAGCTTTGATGCGGACGAATATAAGACTGGTGCATGGTCTGAGTTTAGTGATTATAAGCTGGCAGTTCGATTCTCAAATGCGAAAAC
Source organism: Acinetobacter sp. AG1 (assembly GCF_001005525.1). Taxonomy (NCBI): domain Bacteria; kingdom Pseudomonadati; phylum Pseudomonadota; class Gammaproteobacteria; order Moraxellales; family Moraxellaceae; genus Acinetobacter; species Acinetobacter sp. AG1. The sequence goes on from NZ_LBMZ01000103.1 coordinate 52,324, forward strand.
CGAGTTAAGTGAAAAGCACTTTGCAAAAACTGGTGAATACATGACCAGTCGTGGTATTGCAAAATTGACAGGTTTTAATCCAAGCAATATTAAGAATATGCTGCATCATAAAAGAAGTGTGGTGAGAAAAATGCTCACAACCTTAGAGAAGCTAGCAAAAGAGTATTAATATTTAAGCTGTATTTTTGATGCAGAGAAAATTTATTTTCTGCATCAATTCTGAATATCTCTAATCTTAAATAAAAAAATTAATTTGGTTTATCTGCTTTAGACAACACTGCCAGACAGACAAAAATCAATGCCATACCAACCCAACCAATTGGTGCCAGTTGCTCGCCTACCAATAAGACTGCAAATAAAGCTGCAACCAGTGGTTCAAATAAGGTCAGTGTGGTTGCAGTGCTGGCTGAAATAGTCTTTAAAGCGTAACCAAATAGCAGATAGCCAAGGAACATTGGAATCAGCATCATATAACCCACTACATACAGATTCACAGGTTCATCAAAAAGATTTGAACCAGTAAAAAACAGTGTTGGTAATAAGATTAAAGCACCAAAACCAAAAATTAAGCCCATGGAGGCTTTTGAATCGACACCTCGATCAATCATTTTTTTGGCAGCCCAAGAATATAAAGAATAGGTCAGTGCCGCGATCAGTCCGAGAATAATCCCAAAAGTTTTTTGGTCTGTAGTCACTATTTGTGTCGCACCTTGAGCGTGAGATTCTCCTAGAGATAACAGTAATACTCCTACAACACCAAAAACAAAACTAATAAACCATTTTCCTGAGAGTGCTTTTTTATCAAAGAATTTTTCTAGCAATGCAGTGAATAAAGGCGCTGAACCAATTGAAACGACAGTCCCAATCGTGATCCCCGCCATACGCATTGATGAATAAAAGGCGAGAGGATAGATCGCTACAGAGATCATGCCTATCAAAAGTAAAGGATAATGAGAGCCAATTTGAGGTAAATGACTGCGGATATTTCTATGGGCTAATAAAGCTTGTAATAAGCCACCGCCACCCATTGCGATTGCGCCAATCGCTAAAGGACTTAAATTTGGCGCGTAAGAGGCAGCAGTACCTGTCGTTCCCCATAAAATAGAGGCAATTAAAACGGCGATAAAACCAGAATGAGTACTGAAATTAAAAGATGAGCTACTCAATTTGAAATCTCTCGTTCTAATAAATTTTGAACCATTTGTTTTGCCGCAAATACTTTCTCACTGGAACTTTCTAAACCTGCACGGGCAATCGAGCCTTCTAATATGAAAGAAATAAGTAGCGCAAGTTGTTGGACTTTTTGCGGTTCTTTGAATAATTGTGATAAATGCCCAGCCACAATATTTTCGATTTCATCTTTATGATTCTTAACGGCTAAACGTTCAGGACTATGAGCAGGAAATTCGGCTGCTGCATTCAGTAAACCACAACCACGAAAACCTTTTTCATAGGCAAATTCAGCATGGTCTTGATAGGCATCAAAAATAGCTAAAATACCATCCATCGGTGTTTTGATCTGAACTTTTCTTTTCTTATATAAGTCTAACCATTCTTGATGGCGAGCTTCGATATAACAGGTAATTAGGTCAGATTTGGTTGGAAAATTATTATACAAAGACATTTTCGCGACTTTTGCTTTGTCTGTAATGCTATTAATGCCTGTGTTAGTAATCCCATCGTTATAGAACAGGATGGATGCTGCATCTAAGATTTTTTGTTTTGCGGATTTGGTGCTCATAATTAAATATAAATTAGGTATACTGATCTACCTATTATTATGGAAAAGTATAATAATTAGCAAGAGAAATTTATTGAATTCATTGATAGAAAGTTTTCTATGAGCTTAAAGGGATACGATGGAGAGAGCTTTGATCTCCTCCATCACGACTTTATTTATTTGATAGTCTTTTTACTATGAATCAATGCTAAACCATAAATTGGCCATTTGTTTTCTGATTTGAGGTTATTAACCAACCAAGCAATCAGTACAAGAGAAGTTGCCCCGAATAATACTGGGGAAAATAAGAAACTCCAGTGATATTCAATGGTATTTGCGGTAAGTAAAATCACGAGTGGGTTTGCACCAGCAGGTGGGTGGACACAGCGCAATAATTGCATGGCAGCAATGGCACAGCCAACAGAAAGTGCAATACTGATTGTGGTGATACCAAAAAGTTTAAGAAATAGTAAACCAATGAATGCCGAGATAAAGTGTCCAAGAATAACATTACGAGGTTGAGCTAACGGCGATTGAGATACTGCATATAACAGTACGCAAGTTGCACCGAATGGCGCCATGATGAATAGATTATTTGTCAATTTACTGAGGATAATCAGGATTAAAATACTCAGTGTTCCACCGACTAAGCTTCTAATTATATCAATGGATTGTGGTGCTGGGGCGAGGTGCTCTTTACCTTGGAATATTGATAACATTTCATTCTCATTGAATGGTTGCTTTGAAGAGATGATATCGCTAAAATTAAAAATAGTACAGATCTGTACTATTTGAGTGAGTAAATTTTTATGTCTAAATCAGCCCACAAAATTTTGGATACAGCAGAAAAATTATTTTATGAAAATAGTTTTGTTGGTGTGGGTGTCGATTTAATTCGGGATGAGTCCGGTTGTTCAAAAACAACGATGTACACCTATTTTAAAAATAAAAATCAATTGGTGAAGTCTGTCTTAGAAGCGCGAGACCAAAAGTTTAGGAATAGTCTGGTTGCTTATGTTGCAGGTGAAACTGGGCGAGCAGCATTAGATAAATTGATTGATTGGCATCTGTTGTGGTTTCAAGAAGATAATTTTAAAGGATGTCTATTTGTTCGAGCAGTTGCCGAATCGCATGTGGGTGATCAAGACATCATCATGGTTTCGAAAGAGCATAAGATTTGGATTCGGAACTTAATCGCTCAGTATTTAAGATCTATGCCAAATGCAGATGCATTAGTTGAAATTATTTATACCTTAATTGAAGGATTAATTAGCCGCTTTTTAGTAGAAGGCTATGATGTCAAAGTTGCAGCAGAGATCAAAAATTCAATCAGGCAAATTGTTGATACTTTTATTTTAATTGATCTTAATCAAAAAGAAGTTTAAGCCTAAAGCTATAAGCCTTTGGATCATGTCCAAAGGCTTGTTTTACCTAATTAAAAGCTTTTAATCTTTAAAAGCATTTTGATTTTCGACATCAATATATTCAAGATAACCACGACCTTGAACTTTTTGGTTTTGATATTCACCCGTGAAAGTGTATGCACTTGCATAACCGATCCCATGACCATAGCGATATGGGCTGTCGACTTCTGCAATAATGTCGAGCAGTTTGTTGTTGGCATCATCCTTCACAGACCATGAAAACAATTGCGGTAAACGCATTTTCTTACCACTTGGGGAAATATAATCATCAACTTGATGTGAAATAATTTTAAATTCCACGTTGGTATACACTTCAGCAGGTTGATCTGTGTGGCGAACATGTAAGCTATATGCCGCTGGTTGACCTAAAATATCGGCTTTGGTTAAAAGTAGTTGAGTGGTTTCTGTTAAGTTAATAATTTGATAAGTAAAAAAATCGAGAGGGAGTTTATAGGCTTCAGGCAGCAATTTTTTAACGATACCATGTGCACCCGCTGCTCTAGCATATTCATAAGTACATAAGCCTTCTGCAAGTGTTGTTTGTCCTTGGTATTCGAGTTGTCCTTTAAATTTTGACAATAAACTAAAATGATCATAAATTGGGGTTTTAATAAACCAAGAGACTTGATCTGTAACATCCAAATCAAACTCAAACTTTAAGCCATGATAAGCACCTTTGAGGTGAATATTGGGTAAAGTGCCTTCAATCGAAACCTCTTGCCCCAACTCAATCTGCCAACCATTTTCTTGAATATGAGTCTCTTCAGGCATGATATAGGCTTTTAATAGATGTTCATCTAAGGCAGCAGTGCTTGAAAAGAAAGTTGCGGTCTTACGTGGATCGCCCAAAGTAATATAATCATGATCAAAAGCCAATGCACCAGGTGTACCGAGTAAAATCATGATATTCAAATAACGATGTGGCTCAGGTAGCAGTGGAAAGAAGATGCCATAGTGTGTCCATGTATAGAATTTTTCTTCAGTTCTAGGACGAATGATTTCTGGTGCAGAAAAAGGACTCGTTGAATATTTAATCGCTTGGTCTAAGGTGCTTTGTGCGAGTAATAAACTTTTACCCAAAATTTTGCTTGTGAGGGATGAGGGTGGCAATTGTTTTTTCATCTTGTTTCCTACGTTCTTTCCATACTGAAAAGCTAGGTTATGAAAAACAATTGCCTTTGCTAAGCGGAAATAAGGACAAAGCCAAAGCTTTTTAGGACAATCTCCCTAAGCTTTGTTAGACAATTTTTCAAGGTTTTGCGAGCCAATCCAATGTTTAGAGAACTGGTAAGCTGCACGCCCTGAACGCTGCCCACGAGCTTGGCACCATTTCAAACTTTCAGCACGAACAATGTCGTTATATTCCAAATTTGCTTGAACAATATAATGCTCAACAATTTCTAAATACAGTTGTTGATCCATTGGATAGAAGGAAAGCCACATGCCAAAACGATCAGACAGTGAAATTTTTTCCTCAATCGCTTCTTGAGGATGTAACTCGGTATATTGAGGAACATCGACTTTACGCACAGGCGTATTTTCGTGCATAAATTCAGGTAGTAAATGACGGCGGTTACTGGTTGCATAAATAATAAAATTACTTGAACCCGATTGAAGTGAACCATCCAAGACACTTTTTAAACTACGATAATTCTCATCTTCTGCGTTAAACGCAAGATCGTCACAATAAACAATAAATTTTTCAGGACGATGTTCGATTAATTTTTGGATTTTAGGTAAATCAGAAAGATCGTCTCGTTCAATTTCAATTAAACGCAGACCTTGTGCTGAATATTCTGTGAGTAAGGCACGAACAATGGATGATTTCCCTGTACCGCGTGAACCTGTGAGTAAGACATCATTGGCAGGTAAACCATTGAGAAACTGTAAAGTATTTTGAATAATCTTGGCTTTTTGGCGTTCAATTCCTTTTAGATCTTCTAAATACATTTTTTTAGGTTGTTGAATTGCAACTAATTGTTGATTTTCCCATCGAAAAGCAATCGCAGAAAAATCTGTTGGTTGTTTAGGAGCAGGGAGAACTTGTTGTAACTGTGTCAAAACACTAGATAAAGATTGAAGAATAGATTCGGGTAAATCAAGGATAGCCATAAACACAAACCAAACTCAGTGATTAATGATTACGGATACTATCATTGCTATAGCTGAAATGAAGAAAATATCATTAAAAATGTTGCAAACGGTCAATTTTACCCTTGATTGTTGGTGCTGCTTTTTGCATTGTATAAGTGCGAGATGATAAGAATATAATGAAAAATAGGAATGCTAATGTTCAATAGAGCTCAAGAAAAAAGAAATACATATCAATTGCATAGAGTCGATATGTTAAAAGAGAGCTTGCAACATGCGAGTTCTTATGCGGAATGGAAAGAAATTGCACTAAAACTGGACGAAGAAGCGGGGCATGAAGCATGGAAATATGACAATCAATCGCCTTACTTTGATGCAGAAATTTTGTCTAAACGATATAACTTATTAAAAAAATATCGAATGCAACATCGAACTTTAGATTTAATTTATGTTCTTCGTGAAGGCTTATCTTATGACTTCGCCAATATTGGTCATCCAATGTTATTTGCACAAACCTATATTGGTACGAAAAGAATTATCGAAAACTATGTTGAAGAAATGAGTGAATGTCTTCGCTATTTAGCTTCTAGTGAATGTATTACTTTTCAACTCAAAGAAAAAATTCAATTTTTTAAAGAATGTCAAAGAGCCTATGGACAACCTGCACTTATGTTTTCTGGTGGTGCGACACTGGGTTTATTTCATACAGGTGTATGTAAGGCTTTGCTCGAACAAGATTTGATGCCTCGAGTCCTGTCTGGTTCAAGTGCAGGGGCGATCATGACTGGAATGTTGGGGGTATCCTCGGCTGATAAAATTCCAGAACTGCTCAAAGGTGAACATTTTTTTAGTGATGCTTTTAAATTCAGGAAAATTTCAGAGCTAATTCGAGGGCATGGTGGTATTGCTGATGTCATGTATTTGAAAAAATTCCTGATGCAAAATTTGGGTGATGTGACATTTGCAGAAGCCTATCAACAGTCAAAGCGACATATTAATATTGTAATTGCCCCATATAACACAGCGCAAAACCCGCGGATTATGAATGCACTGACCGCGCCGAATGTTTTGGTGTGGAGTGCTGTTCTAGCATCTTGTGCTGTACCTGTATTATTTCCACCTGTGCACTTAACCAGTAAACGTTACGATGGTCAGCATACACCTTATTTGGCCAATACTAAGTGGGTGGATGGGAGTATGCGTAGTGATTTTCCACAAGAAAAAATGGCTCGTTTGTATAATATAAATTACACCATTGCCAGCCAAGTAAATCCGCATATCGTGCCATTTATGCAAAGTGATACTGATCGGTTTCGTCGCGATGTTTTAAACTGGCCTGAACGACTTATTCGGCATCAAGGCAAAGCGATTGCAATGGAAATCATGGATTTAACACGTAATTATATGGGCGGTTTTTTCCCTATTCGCCGTGTTTTAGATCATGGATATGGCATTTTAGGGCAGCGTTATTACGGCGATGTAAATATCATTGCGCGCTATGGTTTAAGACATTATAGCTATATGCTTAAAAATCCACGTCCGAAGATTTTTAAGGTTTTGCAGCAAGAGGGGGAACGAGCGACATGGCCGAAGATTTCATCTATTGAAATTCATGCACGGATTGGCAAAACGATTGAGCATTGTTTAACATCACTGCGTAAGCAGCAAGAAAAGCAACAGAATGAGTTTTACTACGTTGATCTTTGATTCAAATATTCAACTGGATGATTTGAGTCTAAGTACTAAACCTGAAAGCTATGCTTTTGGGCGGCGTTTATATCGTTGCCAGATTGAGCAACAACAATATTGGCTTAAATTTCATTTAATCAATAGCCATGATGTTTTAGAGCAAGCGTTTGAGCGAGAACTAAATTTCTATCAACAAAACTCTCAAGTTAGACAGAATTTTTTATTGCCCCATCAAATTATACCACTTTGCCATATTAAAAATGACGTTGACTTTCCACAGCGTGGGGTAGGGTTGCTTAGTGTTGCTACAAATGTATTTTTTAGCCATATTCAGGCAACGGATAGCATCCAAGTTATCCACTATAAAATTTTAACTGCGCTACAAGCCATTGAAAGTATGCATCAATTAGGTTGGGTTCATGGCGATTTAAAAGCAGAGCATTTTCGATTATATGAAAACTCATGCAGGCTCATTGATTTTGAACAAAGTTATCAATTACAGCCAATCCATAATTTAACCGCAACTCCTCATTATATGGCACCTGAGCTTTTTCATGGAAAGCCAAAAACGGTACAAACTGATTTATATGCTTTTGGCATCATTGTTTATGAGTGGTTATCCCAAAGCAAATTAACTGCAAAAAACTACCATGAATGGGCCGTCCTACATTGCCAGAAATTGGAAATTGAATTACCTGATGAATTGCAGTGTTTTTTGCCTTTATTAACAGGCTTATTGCAGAAACATGTAAAACAGCGATTTAGCTCAGCGATAGAGGTAAAAAATTGTTTAAATGCGATTGATTTGCTGTAAAAATAAACATAAATGTTTGATTTGAATATTATATGTGCATTTGGTAGAGTTTTTTGTCAGAAAGACTTGTCATAGTGAATGTTTCTCACTAATATGCATACCCATCGGGGGCGTGGCGAAATTGGTAGACGCACTGGATTTAGGTTCCAGCGCCGCAAGGTGTAAGAGTTCGAGTCTCTTCGCCCCCACCAAATTTAAAAAGCAGGAGTTTCTTGCTTTTTTTATGATTAAATCAGAAATGAGTTAATCATGCTGTTATAGAGGATTGGTGTAATGGTAGCATGACGGTCTCCAAAACCGTTCGTCAAGGTTCGAGTCCTTGATCCTCTGCCAAATATCAAAAGGAACTTTAAATAAGTTCCTTTTTTTATTTCAAGAATTTTTTCATTTGTATATGAAAAAAGCATTAGCTTTCAGATGCATAGTTTTTTTATAAAAAAGGCTTGTCAGCAAGAAAGTTTATCACTAATATACACATCCATCGGGGGCGTGGCGAAATTGGTAGACGCACTGGATTTAGGTTCCAGCGCCGCAAGGTGTAAGAGTTCGAGTCTCTTCGCCCCCACCAAATTTAAAAGTAAGTTTCTTACTTTTATGATTAAATCAGAAATGAATTGATCATGCAGTTATAGAGGATTGGTGTAATGGTAGCATGACGGTCTCCAAAACCGTTCGTCAAGGTTCGAGTCCTTGATCCTCTGCCAAATAAATAAAAAAGCCCTTGTATTTACAAGGGCTTTTTTATTTTCTCAATTTGATGCTTGAGTGAAAATATAGAAATATTTGCTCAAAACATGCATCGTCTGTTTTTAATTTATATAAAAAGACTAGGAAAAGCATAGGCTTCCTAGTCTTAACTTTGTTATTTTATATATTGATCGATTATGGTGTTGCTAATGCAGTTGCCAAGAGTGGTAAATTTTGCCCTGTAGCAGCAGCTAAAATAAAGTTTTGGCTAGCTGTGGTAATCGTCCATTTTTGATTATTTCCACTGCCACAACCGTATGTGATTAAAGTACCACGACCATCTGCGGCTGGTGCACCGCCACCACTCAAATCAAGGCAAGTATTACCTTGACGGAATTGCTGTGTTGAGCCTGTTACAGGTGTTTCCCAAATTTGATTGCTTACACCATTATTACAGCTAGCAAGGGTTGCACCTGATAAACAGAGCTCTGGATATTGTACGCTATGGATTTTACCTACAGCATCATAAAGCCATAAACTAGCATTATCACCTGTACAGCCATTTTTACCACTCATGTATACGCTTGGTTTTCCTGTGCTGCTCGAAATTTCTGTTTTGAGACATGCCAAATTCATGTTTGGCATAACCAACATAGTGGCGCCAGCCAATGGATTACTATTGGAAAGACCAAGTTGAGCAACAAAGCTTTTTAAAGCAGTATGAGCAGCAGTAACATTCGCTGTTAAGTCACTACGATATACATTGACCCAGCGGTTTAAGCGATATAGCTGTTCTTGTTGGTTGCTAAAACGTTCTAATTCTTGCTGCGCAGTTGTTGAAAGTTCATTTTTAAAATTCTTATAAGAATCATAAAGAATTTTATTATTTGGAGATAAATTAGCGACGAGCTTGCCTTGATTACTAAGTAAAGCTTGTTCTAATTGTGGAAGTTCAACTTTGCGTAAAGCTTTATAACCTTGTTCCTTACCAATCGTTACAGCAGCAGGTAGAGGTTGGGCATAACTTGGAATAACAATCGATGAAAGTTTATTGGCTTGTTCATTGGCGCGTTTACAGTATAAATCAACGCTTAGTGGTGCATCGCTTTGAGCCAAGTTAATGTGCAATTTATTTGCATTTCCATTCATTCGATTTGGTGCGAGTGCAATGTTTTCCTCAGCTTTTAATGCATATTTAACATTGATCCAACAGCTTGCATTTGCAAGACCCAGTTGTGCTTGAGGGAGTGAGAACACATTCCCCCAATTACCACGTGCTGCAGGATAAAGCAGACCGACTTGGTTAACAGGGTCATAGCCACCTAAAATGGTAAAAATTGGTACACCAAATTGAGTAGGTTTTAAATAATTGCCATCTGGGCGGTTGTACCAAACTTGATTTGAGTTTGGAACTTTAGGTTGAGTGACATCCATTTGGCGAGTTGTGGCGTTCCAACGCTTATATCCTGTTGGAGAGTTGGAATCCCAAACTGCACGATCAAATGCTGGTTGAATTTTTTGCTGTGTGCTGTAACCCGTGTAATGGGTAAAACGGGAAAGGGAGCTAGAGTAATTACCTCCTGCCATAGCATCAGTGCCGTAAGTATAGGCATTTTGGAAAATTGGCGTTCCACCTAAGCGATTTTCTAGATTTGTATTATTCCAGTTTAAATTGCCTCGCATACGGTTGCGATAAGCAATATAACCCCATCCACTGTCTGGATGATGAGCTGACCAAAAGTAGTTTTCACCATTTTGTCCAGGATAATGCCCTAAACCATAGTGATGCCCAATTTCATGACTAAATTCATTACCCACAGAATCGATCAGCGTTAAGATACCATTACCACCACTTAAGCCGTGATTGACATCACCATTTTGGTATTTACCCCAAGCGTGGTGAATGACTGCACTTTGAGTCAGTTGAGGTTGCTCTTGGCTTGACATTGATGCACTGGTTACACCCCAATTTGCAAGATTGATTCCTGTACTAAATGTTGATTTAGCAGTATTTTCTCGCATATCACCACTATAGACATCACCTGTTGTGGCGCTTTTGTCATTATAAATGACACCACTTGCAACCATGACTTGATTCAGTTGCATGTCATCATACTTTGTGACGATCATTTTTGCCGCAGGAATCGTTTCAAAATAATCAGTACCCGCTTTTTCAGGTTCGTTCAGCATATAGTGACCGCTAGATTGTCGAGGTGAGGTGAGCATGCCCAAACGAATGCTTTGAACCACTAATTCACCCGGCGCTCCAAAATCAATCGATTGTGCATCTAGTCGCCCATTTTTAAGACTAACAGGATCTACAATACGAATATTTAAACCCGGTTTGACTTCATCCCAGTTAAGAGCTGCTGTCCATGTGCGTTTAGAGTATTGAACTCTTGGGCGAGCATCGCCGTTAGACTGATCTGAGGCTGGAATTTGAGTGGGTTCTTGTAATGCAACACGACGTATTAAACGACTATTTAAATAGATTTCTGCATTCAGTTGTTGCACCTCACCCATGTCGGTATTTGGGGTGACTAAAAGGAGAGCATCTTTTTCACTGGTAAGACGGGGCATACTTTTTGCCTCGTTACCATTTGGATCTACGGTGTGGTTTTGTGCAAATTGGATCATTGCTGCAAAACTACCGACAAGATCATTACGCAAAGGTCGTGTATTACCCTGTAAGTCGTAATCGTAGAATCCCAATGTATTTGAATCAAAAACATCTTTATTTGGCTCAGGATAAGCACCTGATGTCGTAAGTGCTTTTGCTTGACCATTTGTCGCCGAATCAGTTTTATTATTATCAGTTGTTTCTTGAGAGTTTCCTCCACAACCAGATAATAATAAGAGTGAAATACATAAGCTTAATGTACTTATTGAGGGTTTTGTCACATTTTTCATATTTTAATTAACCGAGTTAATAAAGTGTTAAATAGGGATTAATTTTAAAATAATATAACTTATATTTAATTGATGAGTATATATATTCGATATAAAGTACATATATTATTTCCGTGATATTGTTCTTATTTTTTTAACCAAGTGTTAATGTTGCTTTGTAAATTTTTAATATGGATGTGGTGTTCTCAAAACATAAGATTATGTTATTGAATGACATTTTTTGACACATTTTGGCAAAAATTATAATTATTAATGGTTTGTTAAGCTTATTTTATTGAGCTTTA
>NZ_LBMZ01000037.1:0-3871 GCF_001005525.1 Acinetobacter sp. AG1
ATGTTGGTTATTAGCAGTCCGAGAGGGGTCAGCATTCGGCGTTGGTCTAGTGCGATAGTTGTGGCTCAAAGATGAAGCAATATTGCCGATTGTTTTCAGTTTTCCTGTTCTAAGAATTACCTTACTCATATAACACATCCTATCGCTAGTTTTCCCCTAGTGTGCCACAGGGAAAAACATTAGCGAAGCGGAATGTGTACTCACTACACAATTTTAAAACTACGTTTTCAAATTATTCCATGAGCGGGGGAGATTTCTCCCCTCGACCCCTCGAAAAACGCGATGCGTTTTTAAGCCCGAACAGAAAATCCTTCGCGGATTTTAAGTCGGTCTGAATCCCATTTTTTTCAAAATCGGATTCCACGAGTTCAAGAAACTCGACACGTTTTTTGTGATAACAAATAGTCCACCAGTCTTGTGAACTTAAAGCAAATGCATCATAGACCTGGCTAGATTCTTCTTCTTGTTGATTAGCCAAATCTTCATCTTCTTCTAAATTTTTTAATCCCAATAATTCAAGCAAACCATTACTTGGTCTTATCTGTCTTGCGCCTTTAAATGCCTTCGCATATGTCCTAAAAATTCGGCTGTACTTATCAGATGTACTTACTTCCATTTGTGCCAAATCTAATACTTCCCACATGGTCAAACTCGACATATTTTTTTTACCGATCTTCATATGTGATTGAGTCAGCTCAGAAGCTAAGCCCCATTTTGCAATATAACTTGCATAGGTCTGCTCACCTGTTTTTTCCATTTTCAGGTCTACACCATATTTACGACTTGGCTTCCCAAGCCCACGTTTGACACACTTCTCAGCCCAGAACTCGTAAATCTCATCCTCAATTCTTGCTATATCTTCTTTCTGATATTCACGATCTAAAAACAGCAGTATATGCAGGTGGGGGTGAAAGCCATTTCTATCTGAATATTTGACCTCTGTTGCCGTGATCTCACCGACTACAGGGAACTGGTCTGCAAACCATTCCCGACTATTTCTATTTGTGAACAAGTAATTTTTAGCCTTTTTCATCTTGCTCAATAAGTCTTTCAGATCATCACCAAGATAGTGAGGAATAGTCAGCGTCAGCATTGCTACATGCATACCTTTTACGTTAGCTGAAGTTACCGCTTTAGCCACTAATTCTTTTTTTGCCAAACTCACTTTTTTTGAGCAATCCGGACACGTCCAAACGCTGCCACAATATTGAAGATTTCCGAAAGAAGCCCGATTTTTATCAGCGTCATAACGAACATCGACAGGTAATTCCTTATCAATACGTAATTTTCCGCAGTTACAGACACGGAATTCCTGTTTTTCTGCATTCGGGGTATAGAGGATCTGCCCAGCTTTCTCTTTTAACTGCTCGGTTTGTTTTCTGTATTCTTTGTACTGGGTATCGTCTTGCTGTAACCCTTGCTGTGACTGGGTGGAACAGAATTTAGTAATTGTTCCAAGGCGACTTTTTTTGGATGCAGGAACGCCACCAAATGACGCTAGAGCGCTGTTAGTAGAGGAAGGTAGGTTTTGATCGTTTAGATTGTTTAGCATGCTCAAGCCTATAATCAGGCTTGATGGAGAGGGAAATCACCTTTATACTGTCCGTATACATTGTGAAATCAGCACCTCAAGCCGCTGAAAGTAGCCAATCAAAAGCCTGATCCGCCAAGATATGGGGCTTTTTTTTGGTCTGTAAAAAACTAAAAGTAATATAACTTAAATATTTCTGTTATTCAAATATCTGATTTTAAAGTAAAAATTACACTAAATATTTACTCTAGTTAAATATCTAAGCCATTGTTTTCTAAGTTATTCGCACCCGTTGGGATGCTCTGTTACTCCCGTTTGAAATCAAAAGGGAGCTTGTAATCAGGGAAAAAGCATCTTAAATCGGATGATATTTGTGCCACTCGTAGACACTCGTTCACCTAAAATTTCAATTAACTGTTTAAAAGATTTCGACCTCTTGAAGTTATTTCTAAATGACCAAAAGACACAATTTGATCAACACTAATACTTATAGCATTCACAATAAAATTATTATCTTGAAGCTCTTTTAAAGCTTTTATCACATCATCAATTTCATACTCAGATAGGCTAACAATTTTATTATTCTCAACCTCTATTAAAGCAACTCTAGGATATTGAGCATTAGCAATCTCAAGTATTTTGCGTTTTAAGTCATTTAGCTGCATCTTTACCAACAAAATTAATAATTTATACAAGTCTTATTATACCACCACGCGAGCATGGAGTGGGATCAGTGCTACATCAAGCAAATTCAGACTTCCTTTTAATCAAAACCTACATCTCAAAATCATTTCCTTTTTTCTTTTCTTGCTCAAAATGAACACCTTTATCTATTTGATTTTTGTTAGATAGTTCCACCTGTTCATCATATTTTCGCTGTCTTTCCTTAGTTTGCTCATCACTCAAAAGGACATCATATTCATTCTTACACTTACCCACCAAAACATCACTTAAAGCGCGTTTTACCTCATTCGCTTTTTCATAAGCCCATGCACCACCCTCTTGTACCTGATCATCTATAATACTTTGAATTGCAACAATATATTTTGCTGATGAATCAAAATTATCATAGTAACTTGGTTTTGTTCCCCAGCCGTTGAAAGTGTCGTCATAGTCCTTATTCTTTGATTCTGCACATTGATTCAAAATAATTTCTAATTTCTTTTTAAAATCATATGCTTCTCTATCATCCATTAGCCTAAGTATCTCAGCGTATGGGTTGGTTTTCGGCTCATTGTTATCGAGCAATGCAGCATAGTTAGAACCATCTCTAACAACACCCTCTAATTTGCTCTGTATTGCGCTATAAGCCAGTTTTTCAGTTTCGGCAGTACATTCACCAACTTTATTGCGTAAATGCGCTCTATCAGCCTCTATTTGCGTTCTACGATCATTTTCTAGTGTCTTCCTAAATTCTATTGCCTGTTGTCGTTCCTGCTCTTTTGCTAACTGTTCACGGTGCGCCCTTAATTGCGCTTCAAATCGTGCATCCTCTTCCCTTTTTCTAATCAATTGATTTTTATGATCTTGTATTCGATCTTTTAAGCTCTGTTCTATTTCCTTGTAATCATTTGAAAAAAGCTCTTTAAATTCAATAATTTGAGAAAACTCATCAAGCATTTTATCAATCTTTTTTTCTAATTTTTTTATCTGTTTTACTGCATTTCTATGGGCTTCTGCCTCTTTCTCTGTCTTAATAATTTGCTCTGAAAGCTTTACAGATAGGGCTTCTTGGGCTTTTAAAGACTGCTTTTGATAGTATTCATGCTGCTCATCAAAAAGACTTCCAAAATACTTCTGTATCTTTTCATCCTTTAATGATTTTCCATCCAGTGCATGAATAGTAGATTCATTATAAGTAACTGTTTTTAAAGGTGGTTTTTGAATTAAATATTTTTTATCATCAGGCTTTTGAATTTCAGCATAAAATTCTCTAATCGTTGTATGTTCTGCCTTACTCCCCTCTAACCCTCTTTCAAGTCCTAAATGCTTAACCTCATTGTGAAAATCAGTCTGCATTTTTGATAGTTTTGCCCTACCCCCTAAAAACTCCCTAGCATTCAATTTACCCTGTGAATCAATGGGCACAACATATGCAACAAGGTGCGGAGTGGTTTCATCACGGTGGATCGAGGTACTAATAACATTTTCAGCACCATGTTTTTGTTTTAACCATTCAACTGACGTTTTAAAAAAATCTGCCTCCCTGTCTGTCCCCAAACCCGACCAATCTGGAGACATCGTTATTAAATATTCAACACATAAGACAGCATTTGAACGTGTTTTTTCAGGAAGTCGATTTTTAATACCATCTAAAACCTGTCCTGCTGTTTTTAAATC
>NZ_LBMZ01000050.1:0-5919 GCF_001005525.1 Acinetobacter sp. AG1
TCTGTTGAGCCGACATATTCAAGCTTTGGTTGCGGCTCAATTGGATCTACAGAGGATTTGCGGTAATAAACAGCTCTCGCTACTTCCCACGGAATAGAGTCGGTAGTAACTAGCTCTAAACCTTTATCGTGTTTGAACGTGAATCGCTTTTCAAAAACTTCCGCGACTTCATGACTAAAGGTAATTTTCTTACGCTTTCTAATCATTCCATCCCAGTCAGTCTGCCGATTGATTAACAACTTTTCAGACTCTTCAAATACCGTGGTTTTAGCAATAAAACGTTTATCGTTCTCTTGCCACACGATTTGATAGTCACTCGAAAGCTTTGTTGTTTCTTCAAAGACAGATTTAACCGATTGCTGCAGCTGTAAAGTTTTATCAAATCCAGTACTCACCGTATTGGATAGACTTAAACCACGCTCAAAAATAAAGGCGCTGTTATGCGCCTTGGATCTTGCCTTGCCATACCTGACATGACTTTCATTCAATGCAGGCAAAGCCTTTTGATAATTAAAAACACTTAAATGATTTAGTCCTAAAATGAAATTAATATCAAAATGCGTATTAATCGAAGAGCTAAACGCTGTATTAATCACAGCATCAATCGAACAAAATTGATTTGAAACAACTGCAGTGATTTCAGCATTGAAATCAGTCGCAATCACGCAGTCGATTTGGGCAACACTGCCTTGTAATGTTGTAATTTCCGTAAGAAATGCAGTTAAAATTACAGCATCAATACTCGCTGTAATGACTTCATTTGCACCGAAATTTAAAACAACATTGTGCCCATCAACTGTGCCAGCGACTTCATTGAAATTTAGATCTACGGCGTAACCGTCAGGTGGGATGTAATTTGACACATGCACACCTCATTTAAGTTGATGGTCGAAGTACAATTGAATTAACCATCAGAGTACTACCCAACGCCAAGCTTGGATTTGCCAGTGTAATATCCGTACCTACTGTAAAATCTGCTACTGCATCGCCATTACCGTTGTATAAGCGCGCCCATGTTGCAGTGCCTGCTTGAGTCACGGTAGCGGTATCAGTTGGATATAACTCTATGCTGTCTGCATTGAGTTGTTTAAAGCACGGTTCGGGTAGATTCAGGGTGACTAACTTATTGCCCGCGCTTGCAGCAACCGAAACACTGGCAGGCTTTGTACCCTTATAAAATGAAAAAGTAGCATTGCTACTACCCGTATCTAAGAAATTTGCCAAGGCTTGTAATTGAGCTAAGCCTGCCGCCATTGATGGAATCACACTCATTTTGGCACCACCAGATCTGCAATCACTGCGTTATATTGATTTAAAGGATGATGAGCAACAATAAAGAACTTATTTGCGGTCAAATGATTAAAAACATAATTTCCGCTTTGATCGGTCATCACTTCAGAAATCAATCGCCCAGATGCACGCTCAAATAGTCTCAAGCGACAAGGAAACGGGATATTCAGCTCTTTGACTTGTCCTTTTATCGCCAAACCAATATCACTTGTTAATATCAAATCACTTGGACAAATTGCTTGTTTAACTTGAAGATCTAAAAGCATTATAAATCTCCAATTTTAAGAACGATCTGACCTAGATTTGAAGTTGATGCGATAAATGCAGCGATATAAAGCGCACCATCTTTTTCAATTAGTTGAAAGTTTGAATACGGTTTCTGCTGAAATAACCAAAATAAGTTCTTGATTTGCCCACGTAAAACGTTTGTCGTATCTTCTTTAATAAATACAGGTGCAAACGGCGCAGTATTCGTTAATGTTGATGCACCGATTACATTGTTTACTCCACTGCCTGCAGTATCTGAATTTAAAGATAAACAGTTTACAGTTTTATAATTTGCACTTTGTGCATAATCCCTGAGCAATAATAACGAACTGCTCGCTGATGAAGAAACCAGACCAAAATTTACGTTTACAGACGCACCGTTATTACTGAGTGTTAAGTGTGATTGTAGGAACGTACAACTATTATCGGCATTTAGCAGTGACTTAAATGCACCAAATCCATAGGCTGACGCATGTTGGGTGTTCACTGTCGCTGACGGTACTGTTGAAGTAGGTAGAATATAAAAATAATCACTATTTCCAACAAGGATCCATTGTCGATTACCAGCTGCAGGCGTTTGTGAGTTAATCAATCCGCCAGATACAGACCCACTTGCTGCGTAATACCATCGCGCCCAACCATTGACACCACTGGTTCCGCTACCTGTCCCAACCCAGTTCTTATCAGGATTTGCACTATCGTAGGGTGCTTGAACGCCTGACATGGTATCAATGCCAGTCATTTCTTCAACGATACCCACTTTTGCATATTTCGCATAAGTTGATGTGTATGCAGCATCAAGTGCATCAATAACTCGAAGATATGGGCGTGATGCAAGCAAGGTATTAGACGAGCGATAAGCTGCTTTCCCCGTTCCACTATAAGGCTTTAGCCAACCCAATGCGGGTAGAG
Source organism: Acinetobacter sp. AG1 (assembly GCF_001005525.1). NCBI lineage: Bacteria > Pseudomonadati > Pseudomonadota > Gammaproteobacteria > Moraxellales > Moraxellaceae > Acinetobacter > Acinetobacter sp. AG1. Next base: position 2,470 of record NZ_LBMZ01000050.1, read on the forward strand.
AACAACTTATTGTCCCCGTGGCAGTGGTAACACTTGGTGCTGCTGCAAGCTGAAAAGTAATGCTATTGGCATTTGGCACAGTCAAAATACGAAACTCACCGTTATATTCGGTTTGTGTCGCACCTGCAATCTTGATCACTTGATATTGCATAAAGTTGTGAGCAGAACCAAAGGTGGCTGTGACTGTTGTTCCGACTGCCGTCAATGTTGAAACCGTTTGCGATCCAAAACCATTCACTAAACAGGCATCGAGCACATCAATCATACAGCCGAAATTGTTGGTTAATTGCGGTGCATTAGTATTGGTATGCACGTAATACTTAATATCTGTACTTGCGACCATTTCTTATACTCAATAAAAAAGGCTGCAAATGCAGCCCTTAGATTTAATTACTTTAAACATCGCGATCAATATCACCGCGATACATGATTTGGAAGTTATCGCTCAAAGTGGTTGGTTCGGATTGCTTCACTGTACGAATACACCACAGCGGATACATGGCAGCGATGGTATTAAAGCGAAGAACGTTGCCTGATACCCAACCCGTTCCCCAACCCTCTTTTTTCACCACAAAATAAGGTGCACTGGTAATCGGATTGATTGGTGCACAATCAGCATTTAGATTGCCTGTGCCTATCTGGCCAGACACTTCACCGATGATTCTAAAGTTTGTCGTGTCAGTAAAAACGATTGCCCAACGTTCCTGAATTGAGCCCTTGTTCGTTACCGCAATTGGGTAAAGTGCATCGTTGTAATTCGGTGTGATCGGTATGCCGCTTGGTTCATCTGACCAAACATTATTCCAAATGCCCTGCACAAACTTCGATGTATAACGGCTGAACATGTCACCCAACACCACCACAGATCCAACAATCGAATTATCGGCATCATAGTTATGAGTGACTGGCTTTGTGAAAGTCACTTGGCCATTGATCTGTACATCGTTAATTAAGCCAATGTCTTGATAACGATAAGCAGCAGAAATTGGGGCAACCAATGCATTCAAAGCAAAGTCACCGCTTAAAGTCACTTTGCCATAATCGTAATCAACCACGTACATATCATAAGGAACCTTGGTTCCATGACTATCTTCAAGTTCACACCAAGAGATTCGCTGATCATTTAAATCGTAGGTTTGACCTGCCACATGGCTTGGCAGTTCCTGTTTTTTGGATGAGGCAATAACACCAATGTCGCCCACTCGAAAAATAGGTACACGGCCGTCTGGTGGCAACCTCGTAGCTGATAGACCAAGGATATCGCTATCTAGTGGAATGTAGGTATAAGCCACGACGTTATAGCGTATGCTCGTTGCATCGATCCAATACGGCACATTGATATAGGTTTTACCCGCCTCTTGAAACTCAAGCTCTGGCAAATACCAGTCCTGTGACTCTATCTCACCCCGGTTTCCGCTTGTGATTTCCGTCTTAGTATAAAAATAAATATCAACGAAGCCCGTATCGTAGTTAATCAGACCATGCGCTTGAGCTGTTTCAATCACGCCCGCATTATCGGCTGTCAATGTGAGTTGACCGCCTGCCATTGCTGCAGCAACCACAGTTAAAGAACCGGGTCGAATCGGAATAGTCGGAGTACGAAAACTGACATGCTGAATCGGTAGCATATCTGTTGTTGTAGTTAAAGACTGCAGCGTCAAATTGTTATCAACACTTGGGGTCCAACTATCGACATCGATTAAACCTGTACCATATTGGATGGTACCGCTTTGAGTTCCGCTGCCCGTTGCAGGATCTACATTGCGATAGATCAAACCATTTCGATCAACAAACGTATCAGATCCAGCTTTAAAACGAACTGATCCAGTGAGTATCTGTTCATTAAATCCTTGGGTTAAATCAAAGTTAAGCTTTGATACGGTGACTTGTTTGGTTCCAGCATTTGTACCGGATGTATCTCTATACTTTACTTGCACATCAACATTAGAAAATGCTTTTAACTGTGCCGTAACTAACTCTAATGCGCTGCTTTGCGGCAACTTAACTGCTTCTGTCATATTAAGCGCTCACATAATAAGTTTGCGGTGAATAAATAGTTTGCCAACTGGTTATATTTAAAACTGGTGTAACTTCAACAGCACCCGTAACGTAAGTAATGCTGCCTTGTACATTACCCAAACGATCAACCAGATTCCCTGTGGTGGAACTTAAAGGAACATCAATTAGCGTTACTGTTTGAAAGACTGTAGAACCTACGCCACTCGATACTGGGATTTGCAGCTCTACATTATTCGGTTGAATCGCGGAACCTGTTCCAATATTGAATGTCAGCTTCTGACTTAAATCAGGTGTGACTGCTGAAACTGTCTGTGTTTTAGGATCGCCATAATTAAAGACAAAATTAAATGCCGTGTTTTTCTGCGGTAACTTATTCGGAATCAGATTTCCAATGCCTGTTGCATAATTAATGCTACCAGTTGCATCCCCTGTGAATTGGCCCAAAGTATTACTAGAACCCGAATCGCGGATAAGAAATGACTTGAAAAAAAGAAAGACTAGAGCCATCAGTTGAGTTACCACACCAAACTCACAGCTCTAGTCCTTATGTTCGATAGTACTCAATTATTCTGCATCATTGATGATTTTTTTCTAAAATTTGAATCAATCTATTGGAAATTTCTAAAACAGAACCTTCAACGCCTTAGAAATCGACCTGCTCAGCTCAGTATTTCTGAAATTATCTTTATTGCTGTTTGGTACAAGTATTCTCAGTTCAATAATTTCAAAGCATTCTTTACATCATTAAAACTAGATAAAAAACATTTATTTAAACAGCTTCCCTGTTATCAACGCATGATTCATCTGATCAATGTCCATCAATTGGCTTTACATGCCTTACATTTCGCTTTGATGAAAGATCAGCAAAGTTCATATTTATGGGTTGATTCAACGACATTGGCTGTCTGTAAAAATCAGCGAATACAACGACATAAATCGCTAGCAGCAATTGCAACTCGTGGTAAAAGTTCTATGGGTTGGTTTTTTGGCTGTAAGTTGCATGTACTTATGAATCAGTCAGGTGAAATACTCAGCACAGCTTTATCAAATGGGCATACAGCAGATATAAAAATGGTTGAACAGTTAGTCAAAGGAATGACTGCTAAATTATATGCTGATCGTGGCTATATTAGTCATGAATTAAAGGGTAAATTAAGAACACAAAGTATTGATTTAATTACCTATCACCGAAAGAATATGAAATCTATACAGTTATCAAAAGCAGATGAATACCATTTGAAACAACGCAATAAAATAGAAACTTTATTTAGCTTGCTGAAAGGGACGTACAATTTAGTGATAACTAGAGCGAGAAGTGTTCCAGGCTATTTAGCTGGCATTTATGCATCTTTGTGTGCTTATCAAATATGTCATCAAAACAAGCCGATGATTCGTATTATGAAAATATCGGCTTAAACAGGATTCGGGTTA